>DATGVT010000167.1:0-8722 GCA_035300005.1 Candidatus Acidiferrales bacterium | reverse complement strand
TTGCCGGCCGCCACCAGGCCCGCAACGCCCTGGCGGCGCTGGCGGCGGGCGAGCACGCCGGCGTCGAGCTGCCGGCCGGAGCCGGCGCCCTGGCCGAGGTCGCTGTCGAGCACCGCCTACAGGAGCTGGAGACGCCGGCCGGCTTCCGGGTCGTGGACGACTCCTACAACGCCAGCCCGGAGTCCATGCTGGCCGCCTTCGAGGTGCTGGCCGAGCGCCCGCGGCCGGCGCGCCTGCTGGCAGTGCTGGGCGAGATGCGCGAGCTGGGCGGGGTGGCCGAGTCCGCCCACCGCGAGGTCGGCCAGGCAGCTCGCCGGCTGTTCGACCAGGTCTGCGTGGTGGACGCCGGCTGGGGGAAGCAGCTCGCGAAGGCGGCCGGCGCCGAGCTGGTCTCCGACCGCGAGGCGGCGGAGGCGTGGGTCCGGCGCCACGCCGGCCCGGGCTCGGTCGTGCTGGTCAAGGCTTCCCACGGCCTGCGCCTGGACCTCCTGGTGCAGCGGCTGCTGGGCCGTTGATCTTCGACGCCGCCACCTTCGGGGTGGCGCTCGCGCTGGGGGTGCTGGCGTACCCGCCTTTCATCAGCCGGCTGCGGCGGCTGGGCTCGGGCCAGGTGATCCAGGCCGAGCTGCCCGACAGCCACCAGCGGAAGGCTGGCACGCCCACCGGCGGCGGCATCCTGTTCGTGGCTCTGGGCGTCGCCGGCGGCCTCCTGGCGGTCGCGGCCGGACACCCGGGCGCCCTGCCCGCGGTGGCCGGCCTGGTCGTGGGCGGCCTGCTGGGCCTGGCCGACGACCTCAGCAAGCTGCGCCTGGGCTCGATCGGGATCCCTGCGCGGCTCAAGTTCCCGCTCCAGCTGCTGCTGGCGGTGCCCGTGGCCTGGCTGGCGCAGGCGCCGCAGCACCCGTTCGACCTGGGCTGGGCCTACTGGCCGCTGGCCGTGCTGGCGATCGCCGGCACCGCCAACGCCGTCAACCTGACCGACGGCATGGACGGGTTGGCCGGCGGGCTGAGCGTGATCGCGCTGGGGGCGGTCGCCCTGCTCGTCCCCGGCGCCGGCGCCGGAGAGAAGGCGGTGGCGATGACGCTCTGCGGGGCGCTGGCGGCCTTCCTCGTCTTCAACCGCCACCCGGCTCGCGTCTTCATGGGCGACGTGGGCGCGCTGGGCCTCGGCTGTGCGCTGGCGGCGATGGCGATCCAGCAGGGCCGGCTGCTCCTGCTGCCGCTGCTGGGACTGGTGTTCGTGCTGGAAACCCTGTCTGTCATCATTCAGGTGGCCTACTTCAAGGCCACCCGCGGTCGCCGCATCTTCAAGATGACCCCGATTCACTACACGTTCCACCTCGAGGGTTGGTCGGAGAACCGCATTGCGCTCTCCTTCTGGGCGGTCGGCCTGGCCGCTGCCGTCGCCACCGCCCTCGTCGCCCGCGCGGCGTGACGGCGCTGGTCGTCGGCGCCGGGCGCAGCGGCGCCGCCCTGGCGCGGCACCTGCGCGCACGGGGCGAGGCGGTGCGGCTCTGCGACCTCAAGACAGAGGCCGAGCTGGGCGCCCAGCTGCAGGAGCTGCCGGGCGGCGTCGAGCTGCGGCTGGGCGGCTACGACCCCGGCGCGCTGCAGGGGGTGGCCGCCGTCTACGCCAGCCCTGGCGTGCCCTGGGACTCCGAGCTCCTGCAGGCGGCGCGGCAGCGGGGCATCCGGGTCTCCAGCGAGATGGACCTCTTCTTCCGGCTCTGCCCGGCGCCGATCGTCGGCATCACCGGCACCAACGGCAAGACCACCACCACCGCCCTGACCGGGGCCGTGCTGGCTCGCGGTCCCCGGCCGGTGCTGGTGGGCGGCAACATCGGCGACACCGTCCTCGACCGCCTGCCCGAGATCACGCCCGGCCACTGGGTCGTGCTGGAGCTCTCCAGCTTCCAGCTGGAGTCGGTCGAGAAGCCGCGGCCGCGGATCGCGGTGGTCCTCAACCTCACCCCCGACCACCTTGACCGCCACCGCAGCTGGGAGGCCTACGTGGCCGCCAAGGCCCGCATCGTCGAGTTCCAGACCGAGAAGGACCACGCCCTGCTCAACAGCCAGGACGCCAGCTGCCGGGAGCTGGCCCGGCAGACCCGCGCCCGGGTGACCTGGTTCGACCAGCACCAGCCGGCCCCGCCGATGCCGATCCCAGGCCGCCACAACCAGGAGAACGCCCTGGCCGCGGCCGCCGTCGGCCGCCTGGCCGGGCTGGGCGACCCGGAGATCGCGGAGGCGATGGCCGCCTTCCCCGGCGTCGAGCACCGCCTGGAGCTGGTGGGCGAGTTCAACGGCGTGCGCTGGTACAACGACTCCAAGGCCACCAACCCCGACGCCGGCCGGGTCGCCCTGGCCGCCTTTCCAGGCACCCCGCTGGTCCTGATCGCGGGCGGCTACGGCGGCGGCTTCGAGCTCGACCGCTGGCTGGCCGACGTCCGGGCCCGGGCTCAGGCCGTGGTGCTGATGGGCGCCTCGGCCCCGCTCCTGGAGGAGAAGCTGAGGGGCCACCCTCACCTGCGCCGGGCCGCTAGCCTGGAGGAGGCCGTCGAGCTCGCCGCCGAGGCCGCGACCCCGGGTGGCGTGGTCCTCCTTAGCCCGGCATACAAGAGCTTCGACATGTTCAAGGACTTCGAGGACCGGGGCCGCCGTTTCAAGGCCGCGGTCCGGGAGCGGGTCCGGGCATGACCGAGCGCGTCGAGACCGACCGCTGGCTGCTGCTGCTGACGCTGCTGCTGTGCGGCGCGGGGCTGGTGATGGTGCTCAGCTCCAGCCAGGCGCTGGCCGTATTCCAGCATCGCTCGCCCTACTACTACGCGGAGCGCCAGGCGCTCTGGCTGGGGATCGGGCTGGTCGCGCTGTTCGTGCTCCGGCGGGTCGACTACCGCCGCCTGCGGCCGCTGGCGCTGCCGGCCGCGGCCGGGGCCGGGCTGCTCATGCTGCTGGCACTGGTGCCCCCGCTGGGGGTGACCGTGAACGGGGCTCGGCGCTGGTTCGACCTGGGCCCGCTGGGGACCTTCCAGCCCTCTGAGCTGGGCAAACTCGCCTTCGCGCTCTTCGTGGCCGACTGGCTGGACCGCCGCGACCAGCGGCTGCGCTCGCTGGAGACGGGGTTCCTGCCCTTCGTGCTGCTGCTGGGCGCGGTGCTGGCGGTGCTGATGCTGCAGCGGGACCTGGGCACCGCGTTCGTGATCTCGTGCATCTTCGTGGCCGCCTACTACGCGGGCGGCGGCCGCAAGCGCTACCTGGCGCTGCTCGTCCTCGGACTCGGCGTGGCGTTCGTCCTGCTTTCGGTCCTGGAGCCCTACCGGGCGGCGCGGCTGATCAGCTTCCGCGATCCCTTCGCGGACCGGATGGGGGCGGGGTTCCAGATCACCCAGTCAATCTTCGCGCTCGGCTCGGGCGGGGTCTTCGGCGTCGGCCTCGGCCACTCGTTGGAGAAGTTCCTCTGGCTGCCGGAAGCCCACACCGACTTCATCTTCGCCATCGTCGGGGCAGAGACTGGACTTCTGGGAACGACGCTGATCCTGGCCGGGTTCACCGCCTTCGCCGTGCGCGGCTACCGGGCGGCCATGCGCGCGCCCGACCGCTTCGGCGTGATGCTGGGCGGGGCGATCGTGAGCTGGATCGCGTTCCAGGCCCTGGTCAACATGGCCACCGTCACGGCCACCCTGCCGATCACCGGCGTGCCGCTGCCGCTGATCAGCTACGGCGGCACCGCGGTCGCCACCACGCTGGCCGCGATCGGGGTCCTCTTGAACATCGCCGGCTCGGCTTCCACGAGGAGGACGGATGCGACTCCTGATCTCGGGTGGGGGGACCGGAGGTCACCTCTTCCCGGCGCTCGCAGTCGCGCGGGCGTTCCGCGCTGAGGAGCCGGAGGGTGAGCTGCTGATCGTGGGCCGCCGCGGAGGCCCCGAGGAGCATCTGGTGCCGCAGGCCGGATTCCGGCTGGAGACGGTGGCCGTGCGGGGCCTGGACCGGGACGCGGCCTGGAAGAACCTGGCCCTGCCGGCGGTGATCCCGGCCGCGCTCGCGGCCGGCCTGCGGATCGTCGGCCGCTTCCGGCCCGACGTCGTGCTGGGCATGGGCGGGTACGTGATGGCCCCGTGCGTGGCGGCGGCCCGGCTGCGGCGCATCCCCTACGTGCTGCACGAAAAGGACGTCCGGCCCGGCCTCGCCACCCGGCTCTTCGCCGCCGGGGCGGCGGCGGTCTGCACCACGCTGCCGGGCACCGAGCAGAGGGTGCAGGCGCGCCGCCTGGAGCTGACCGGGGTGCCGCTCCGGGACGGCTTCCATCCGCGCACGCCGGCGGTGCCACCGCGGAAGCTGCTGGTCACCGGCGGCAGCCAGGGCGCCCGCCGCCTGAACCAGACCGTCTGGTCGGCGCTGGACGGGCTGCTGGAGCGCTTCCAGGAGGTCATCCACCTGGCCGGGCGGCAGGGTGCGGACGAGCTGGAGCGGCGCCGGCGGCCGCGCTACCGCGGGCTGGCGTTCACCGAGGACATGCCGGCGCTTATGGCCGAGGCCGACCTGGTCCTCTCGCGGGCCGGGGTGAGCACCATCGCGGAGGCGGCGGCGGTCGGGCTGCCGATGGTGCTGGTGCCGGGCACCTTCGGTGGCGGCCACCAGGAGGAGAACGCGGACGCTCTGGTGGAGGCGGGGGCGGCGATCCGCATCAGCGACGATCAGCTCCACCCGCGCCGGCTGCTCGACTCGCTTGACTCCCTGAGCGAGACCCGGCTGCGGGCCATGGCCCGGGCCTCGGCCTCGGTGGGCCGCCGTGACGCCGCCCAGCGCGTTCTGCGGGTGCTCCGCGAGGTGGTTACGCCAGAGGCGTGACCACCGCACCAACGTCGACGGATCTGCGTCGGCCATGCGAGCCGATGCCGGTGTTGCGGGTCCCGGCGCCGCGTCGTCATGCATCGTTTCGATGCACTCCTCCTAGCGCCACCCGCGCCTTGGCCTCGGTCGCGCCTGGCCACCGCAGCTCTCGCCGCCGCGATGCGGGGATCACGCCTTGAAGGTCCACCTGGTCGGCATCGGCGGAGCCGGCGTCAGCGCCCTGGCCGACGTCTACCTGCACCGGAGGCTCCAGGTCTCCGGCTGCGACCTGAAAGAGTCGGCCACCACCCGGCGCCTGGCCGCCGCCGGCGTCCGCATCAGCATCGGCCACGACCCCGCCCACGTCGAGGGCCAGGACCTGATCGTCTACAGCGGAGCCGTGCGCTCGTCGCCGGAGCTGGACGCCGCCCGAGCGGCGGGGATCCGGGTCGTCTCCCGAGCGGAGGTCCTGTCCGAGCTCTTCCGGTCGCCGGGGTCGGTGGCGGTCACCGGCAGCAGCGGGAAGACGAGCGTGACCTTCATGCTCGGCCAGGTCCTCGCCGCGGCCGGCCGGGACCCCACGATCCTCGTCGGGGACGGGACCAACACCCGGGCCGGGCGCGGCCCGCTGGTGGCGGAGGCCGACGAGTCGGACGGCTCCCTCCTGCTCCACCATCCCCGCCACGCGGTGGTGACCAACGTCGCCTTCGACCATCCCGACCACTTCCAGAGCATTGCCGACGTGGAAGCCCTCTTCGCCCGCTTCCTGGCCGGGCTGCCGGCGGAGGGTGTCGCGGTGCTGGGCGCGGACGACCCCCGCCTCCGGCGGCTGGCCACCCCGGCCCGGCGGGTCACCTACGGCTTCGACCCCGGCGCCGACTACCGCTGCACCGAGGAGCGGCCCTTCCAGCTGCTGCAGCGGGGCCGGCGGTTGGGCCCGGTCGGGCTGCTGGTGCCGGGCCGGCACAACGTGCAGAACGCGACCGCCGCCGCGGCCATGGCGCTCGAGCTGGGCGTCGAGTTCGAGGTGGTGGCCGGTGCCCTGGGGAGATACTCCGGCGCCGCCCGCCGCCTGGAGCGGCTGGGGACCTGGCGAGACGCCGTGGTCTACGACGACTACGGGCACCACCCGGACAAGGTGGCGGCCACCCTGCAGGCGGCCCGCGAGGTCGCGCGCGGGCGCGTCATCCTCATCTTCCAGCCCCACCGCTACTCGAGGTTTGCCGCGCTGCGCCAGGAGTTCGCGGCCGCGCTGGCCGGGGCCGACCAGGTGATCGTGACCGAGATCTACGGGGCGGGTGAGTCCAACCCTGAAGGCCTGTCGGCCATCGAGCTGGCGAAGCTGGTGCCGGGCGCCCAATACTGCCCCGACTTCGCCGCCGCCAGGGCTGCGCTGGAAGAGAGCGTCCGACCTGGCGACCTGGTCCTCTGCATGGGCGCCGGCAGCATCACGGAGCTGGCCCATGAGCTGGCGGGCTGACCTGGCCTGGCTGAGGCGGGACGGCCTCGAAGAGGGCAAACCGCTGGCCAAGTTCACGTCCTTCAACATCGGCGGACCGGCCGAGTTCTTCCTGGAATGCTCACGCAGCGACCGGCTGGAGGCGGTCGTGGCCGGCTGCGCCGAAAGGCGAATCCCCTACCGCCTGCTGGGGGCGGGTACCAATCTGCTCATCGACGACCGGGGCGTGGAGGGGCTGGTCGTGCGGGTGACCAGCCGCGAGCACACCGTGGAGGGTAACCGCCTCCGGGCCGCGGCCGGGCTCAAGATGATGCGGCTCGCCCGTCTCGCCGCCGACGCCGGTCTGCGCGGCTTCGAGTTCGCCATCGGCGTTCCCGGCAGCCTGGCCGGCGCCGTCTACCAGAATGCCGGTTGCTGGGGGCGGGAGATGAAGGACGTCCTGGTCGAGGCCGAGGGCTTCCAGCCCGGGCACGGCCGCCGCCGCTGGCCAGCCGAGGCGCTGGCGCTCGGTTACCGCACCTCTGCGTTCCGGGACGGCAGCCTGCGTGGCAGCCTGATCACCGCGGCCACCGTCGAGCTGGAGCCGGGCGACGGCCTGGCGGCCCGCCGGACCATGGCGCGCCTGACCGCCGAGCGGGTGCGTACGCAGCCGATCAAGACCAGGAACTGCGGCAGCGTCTTCAAGAACCCGGCCGGGGACTCGGCCGGGCGCCTGATCGAGGCGGCCGGGCTCAAGGGCGCGGCCGAGGGCGCGGCCTTCATCTCCGACCAGCATGCGAACTTCATCGTCAACCGGGGCGGCGCCACCGCCGCCGACGTTCGCCGCCTGATCGAGCGCGCCCAGGCGGCGGTCAGGGAGCGCTTCGGCGTCGAGCTGGAGCCTGAGGTCGAATATTGGCCATGAAGATCGCGGTCCTGGCCGGTGGGAAGTCGGCCGAGCGAGAGGTGTCCCTCCGCTCAGGGACCCATGTGCAGCAGGCCCTGGCCGGGTTGGGCCACCAGGTGGTGATGGTGGACCTCGATCCCGAGACCTGGGACCGGCTGCGCGACGGCGGCTTCGACTGCGTCTTCAACTCCCTGCATGGGCGGCTGGGCGAGGACGGCACCGTCCAGGGCATGCTGGAGCTGCTCGGCCTGCCCTGCACTGGCAGCGGTGTGCTGGCCTCGGCGCTCTGCATGGACAAGGCGCGGGCCAACTGGGTCATGGCCGCGGCCGGCCTCAAGATCCCGGAGTTCGAGGAGTTCGAGGTCAAGGAGGGGATTGACCCCGACCTCGTCGAGCGGCTGGTCGCCCGGCTGGGGCTGCCTCTGGTCATCAAGCCGGTGCGCGAGGGGTCGACCCTCGGCATCACCATCGCTCCCGACCACGAACAGGTGGCGAGCGCGATCGTCCTCGCCGCGCGCTACGACCGCAGGGTGCTGGCGCAGCGCTTCGTGACCGGGACCGAGATCACCGTCGGCGTGCTGGCGACCCCCGAGATCCAGGTGCTGCCGACGCTGGAGATCGTCAGTGAGAACCCGGCCTACGACTACGACGCCAAGTACACCCCCGGCCGCAGCCACCACATCATCCCCGCCCGCATCTCGCAGCCGGCGCAGGAGCGCAGCACGGACGCCGCGCGGCGCGCCGTCGAGCTGCTCGGCTGCGCGGGGATGGCGCGGGTGGACTTCATCGTGGACGCCGATGGGACGCCCTGGGTGCTGGAGGTGAACAGCGTGCCCGGGCTGACCGAGCTCTCGCTGCTGCCCGACGCCGCGCGGGCGGCGGGGGTCGAGTTTCCTCAGCTCTGCCAGCGGCTGGTGGACCACGCGATCGAGCGCAGCCGGCGTTGGGTGGGCCCGCCGCGTTGAGCAGGCCGCGGCGGCGGCGCTCCTGGTTCCGTCTGCGCCGTTCCACCCGTTTCGCGGGTATCGAGCCCGGCGGCCGCCCGCTCAAGGGGCAGGTCTGGACCCATTCCGAAGCCGTGTACCAGGAACCCGGCGTGCATCCGGCGTGGCGCGGGCTGGCCGCCGGGCTGGCGGTGGCCGAGGTTGCCCTCCTGGCCTGGCTGGTAGCCGCGCCCGGCTTCACGGTCCGCCACGTGGAGGTGCGCGGGCTCCGGCACCTGACCGCGGCCGAGGTGACGGTGGTGGCAGGACTGGACCGGCCCGTCTCCATCTTCGCGGTCGACGCCCAGGCCGGACGCCAGCGGCTGGGCGGGCTGGCCTGGGTGCGCACGGCCGGCATCCAGCCCCAGCTGCCCGACCGGGTCCTGGTCTCGCTGACCGAGTGGCAGCCGGTGGCCGTCTTCCACGCCGGCCCGGGTGGCCGGCGCCTGCTGCTGTCCGACCAGGGCACGGCGCTGGCGGCGGCCGGACCCACTGAGCCGCTGCTGGAGATCGAGGGCCCGGCCGGCGCCGACCCGCGCCCCGGCGGCCGGGCGCTGGACG
>DATGVT010000166.1:0-1946 GCA_035300005.1 Candidatus Acidiferrales bacterium | reverse complement strand
GCGGCGGAGCGCGGCGCCCAGGTCACGCTGGTGAGCACGGCCCAGCACCCGGCGCACCCGGGCGTGCGGGTGGTGGCGGTGGAGACGGCGGCCGACATGGAGGCGGCGCTGCGCCAGGAGCTAAGCGGAGCCGACCTGCTGGTCATGGCCGCCGCCGTAGCCGACTTCCGGCCCGCCGGCCGCCGGCCGCAGAAGATCCGGCGGGAGGAGAGCGAGCACCTGACCCTGGAG
This sequence comes from Candidatus Acidiferrales bacterium, assembly GCA_035300005.1. GTDB lineage: Bacteria > Chloroflexota > Dormibacteria > Dormibacterales > Dormibacteraceae > DATGVT01. The sequence continues at coordinate 1,715 of DATGVT010000166.1, read as the reverse complement.
CTGGAGAAGATCCCCGACCTGGTGGCCCAGCTGGCCGGCGAACCCTTCGCGGAAGGCGTCTTCCGGGTCGGCTTTGCGGCCGAGAGCGCGGACCTGGAAGGGAGGGCGCGCGAGAAGCTGGAGCGGAAGGGACTGGACGCCATCCTGGCCAACGACATCACCAGGCGGGACATCGCATTCGGGAGCGAGTACAACCAGGGGCTGCTCTTCTTCCGCGGCGGCGACAGCGTCGAGCTGCCGCGCACGACCAAAAGAGCGATGGCCGACCGGCTGCTCGACCTGGTCCGGCCGCGGCTCAAATGAGCCCGCGGCCCGCCCTCCTGACGCTGGCGCTGCTGCTGGCCGCCTGCGGCTCTTCGGCGCCCACCGACCGCGCCTCGGAGGAGAAGGTCCTGGTGGCGGCGCTGGAGGGCGCCGACGGCGGGTCCACGTTCAGCCAGCAGCAGAGCTGGACGTTCACGGGCGGCAACATCGCCAAGGGACAGAAGCGGATGGCGAACTCCGTCGCCAGCGGCAGCCTGAAGTCGGGCCGGGCGCAGTTCAGCTACAGCCTCAACAGCAGCCGCAACTTCGACATGGTGATCGCCGACGGCCAGCTCTACGTGCGGCCGCGCAGGGGCACGAGCTGGCGGAGCGTGAGCGTGGACGCTGCGTCCGAGCTCTACCCGAGCATCCGCTTCGACATCCTGCGGGAGTCGATCACGCTCGGGAGGTCGATCACCCAGCCGGTGGTGACATTCAGCGGCTCCAGCGTGACCCGCAAGTACGTCGTGGTCCCAGCCTCGGACCAGCTGCAGCAGCTGCAGGGCGTCACGGTCCCGGGCAGCGGCCTGACCCAGTATCTGAAGACCGCCTCGGCCAGAGTCGAGATCTACCTGACCACCAGCGGCAACCAGCTGGCGCGGATCGTAGTGAACCTGGCGGGGCTTGATCCCGTGGACGGCGTCAGGACCACAGTCGTCTCCACCGTCGACTTCAAGCTCTCGCGCAAGGTGGGGACCATCAAGCCGCCCGACGACTCGGTTCCGGTCAGCCCCGACCACCTGCTCGACCCGGCTTAGAGGCCTTGCTTTACGCCGAGGTGGCGGTGGAGGCGGCGCGCGCCCTCGACCGGGAGTCCTACACCTACTCCGTCCCCGAGGGCATGGACCTGGTCCCCGGCCACCGGGTGCTGGTCCCCTTCGGCCGCCGCTCCAGCTACGGCTACGTGGTCCGCCTGCACACCGAGCCGCCCGAGATGGAGACGAAGGCGGTCGAGCGGGCCGACCCGGAGCCACTCCTGCTGCCGCATCAGATGGAGCTGGGGCGCGTCGTGGCGGGCCACTACTGGGCGCCGCTGATCGAAGTTCTGCGAGCGATGCTGCCGCCACGGGTGCGGGGCGGCCGCTCCAGCGGGGCCGGTCCTTCGGTGCGGCAGCGCCGCCACAGCCGGCTGCTGCAGGAGGCGGCCCTGCCGGGTCCGGCCGAGCCCGGCCCGCCGCTGACGGGCGACCAGCAGGCGGCGGTGGAGGTGATCCAGCAGCAGCCGGCGGTGCTGCTCCACGGGGTCACCGGCAGCGGCAAGACCGAGGTCTTCATGGCCGCCGCGGCGGGCGCCCTGGCCGGGGGCTTGCGCGTCCTCTACCTGGTGCCGGAGATATCCCTGACCCCGCAGCTCGTGGGCCGGCTCCGGCGCCGGCTGGGCCTGCGCCCGGCCGTCCTCCACAGCCAGCTCA
>DATGVT010000165.1:0-9976 GCA_035300005.1 Candidatus Acidiferrales bacterium | reverse complement strand
AGTTCCTGGCCCAGGTCTCGACCTCGGTCGCCGCGCAGCCGGGGCCGCTGCGGTTCTTCGACACCGACCAGGACCCGGGCGGCCGCTCGGTCGTCAACCTGGCTGGGTTCTACGTCTACAACCCGGCCTGAGAGCTAGCCGGGCTGGTGGGGCGGCTCCTCTTTGGGAGCGATTGAGCCGGCGCCTGCCGGCACTCCTAAGGGTGGGGTCGGCGCCACCTGCGGGTCGGCCTCCTGCTGCTGCTGTTCAGCCTGCAGCTGCAATCCGGTGGCGCCGGCGCCCAGAACTGTTTGCTGCGTGTACTGCTGCGTCAGCTGGTAGGTGGTCTGCGTTGCCATCTCGGTCGGGAAGGCGACCCAGGGTGCCCCGGGGTTCTCGCGGATGGCGGTGACCGCGTAGATCCGAAAGGTCTCCGCGCTCTTGCCTTTGAGCTGGACGCCCGGCTTCAAGTCCACCGCGACGTAGTCCTTGCAGGCCTCGTAGGTGTCCTGGCCGATCAGGAGCTGGAAGGGGCCGGCCACCGAGCAGAAGCGGGCGGCGGTGTTGACGATGTCGCCGAGGGCCGTGAACTGCCGCCGGGCCTTGGTGCCCATGCTGCCCCAGACCGCGGTCCCGGAGTTGACGCCGATGCCGTAGCGGACCGGCGGCAGGCCCATGCCGAGCAGCTTCTGGTTGAGGGTCGGACCGTGCGCGATCATGTCGTAGGCCGCGCGCACGGCCGAGAGCTGGTGCTGGGGCTGGTCGCGGGGCGCGTTCCAGATGGCCATGATCTCGTCGCCGACGAACTTGTCGATGGTCCCGTCCCACTTGAAGATCAGGTTGCAGAGGTCGGTCAGGTACTCGGTGGCGACCCTGGTCACGTCCTCCGCGTTCATGCGCTCCGACATCGAGGTGAACCCGCGGATGTCGCAGAAGAGCAGAGTCAGCTGGCGCCGCTCGCCGCCCAGCACGAGCTCGTCCACGGAGCGCGCGGCGGCCAGCTTGGCCACGATCTCGGGCTTCAAATACTGGCCGAAGATCTGAGTCACCTTGCGCTTCTCGCGGTCCTCGTACAGGAAGCGATAGGCGGTGACGCCGGTGTAGGTGAGGGCGATGCCGAGCCAGGGGTGGAAGAGGTCGGGAAGCAGGCTGCCGAACTGGAACACGACCACCATCAGCAGCGTGTAGCCGACCAGCGCGCCCACCGTGGCCGCCAGGCCCCAGACCACCGACAGCCGCGCCACCAGCAGGCCCATGCCCACGCCCAGGACCAGCAGGCTGAGGAGGACCAACCAGCCCGGTTCCGGGGCCAGGAACTTGGGTCCATTCTGGCCCCCGATCAGCATCTGGATCATGTTCGCGTGGATCTCGACGCCGTTCATGTGCCCGCCGCCGCTGGTGGGGACGGGCTGCTCGTCGTGGAAGCCGGTCAGGCCGTAGGCGCCGACCAGCACGATCTTGCCGTCGAAGGCCTCCCGCGACACCTGGTTCTGGTAGACGGCGCCGAGTGAGTAGTACTGGTGGTGCGTCTCGAAGTTCCGGGGCGGTCCGAAGAAGTTGATGATGGCGTCGCCGTTGGCGTCGGTGGGCAGGGGCTTCTGCCAGGCGCCGCCGAAGGTCGCCCCCTGCGCCGTGTACTGGAGGTCCGGACCGGCGAGGTCCTTGCCCAGGAAGAAGGCCCGGTAGGCGGCGAAGCTGACCGGGTTCAGGATTCCGAGGTCGCACTTGCCCTGCACGTGGCAGGTCGGCTCCACGAACATCGGCATGGTGCGGACCACGGCGTCCTGGTCCAGGTTGACCGCGACCGAGGCCAGGATCAGGTTCTTGATCGGCTGGGTGCAGGGCGCGTAGCTGTCCGGGTTCTGGTCCAGGCAGCGCAGCGTGCGGATGGGGATGTTGTCGATGCCGGGCGGGAACATGACCTGCCTGCCCGGCGCCGGGCGCAGCTCTTGCTGCCCGTAGGCGAGCACGACCGGGATGCCGGCCCCCGCGATCGACTTCTGGAAGACCTGGTCGCCGCCGCCCGGCCGGTCCTCGCTGAAGCCGATGTCGAAGACCACCACGGTGGCGCCCGACTTGGCCAGGTTGTCCAGCACCACGGCGTACTTGTCGCGCGTCAGCGGGTACTGGCCGATGGTCTTGATGGTCTCGTCGTCGATGCCGACGATGACCACGTTCGGGTTGGGCTGGTCGGGCAGGAAGAGGCGGTCTTCGGGGTGCTGGCCCAGGATCTGCGGCCGCAGGAAGAGGCCGAACATGAGGAGGGCGAGACCGGCTCCCATCAGCACCGCGACGACGGTGCGGTAGGTGTACCAGTGGCGGAGGTAGCGGCCGAGGCTGCCCACGGAGCGCCGGCATTGTACGCCGGGTGCGGCACCCCGCTGTGGGACGATCGGCCGGATGGTCCGCTGCGGCATCGCGGGCTGGATCGATAAGTCGCTGATCGACTCCCGGCTCTTCTATCCGCTGCACGTGACCAGCGGCGAGCAGAGGCTGCACTTCTACGCCAGCCGGTTCGGGCTGGTGGAGGTGGACAGCACCTACTACGGCATGCCCAGCCGCAAGAACTCCGAGCTCTGGGTCGCGCGCACCCCGTCCGGGTTTCTCTTCGACGTCAAGTCCTTCTCGCTTTTCACGCACCACCCGACGAAGCCGAACGCGCTGCCGCCCGAGCTGCGCGAAGGGCTGCCGGCGCAGCAGCGCGAGAAGAACCTCTACCTGGAGCAGCTGCCGCCCGACCTTGTCGACGAGGCCTGGGATTGGTTTCGCGACGCCCTGCAGCCGCTGCGGGCGGCGGACCGCCTGGGTGCCGTCTTCTTCCAGTTCCCGCCCTGGTTCCTTCCCTCCAGCCGCTCGCTGGCCTACCTGGAGGAGGTGCAGGAGCGCATGCACGGCTTCCCGATCGCGGTCGAGTTCCGCAGGCGGGAGTGGCTGGACGAGCGACGTCGCGAGGACACCCTCGGCTTCCTGCGCTCGCGCGGCCTGCCCCTGGTCGCGGTCGACGTCCCGGCCGGCTTTCCGATCAGCCTCCCTCCGCTGAGCGAGGTCACCTCAGACCAGCTGGCGGTGGTGCGCTTTCACGGCCGCAACCGGGAGACCTGGAACCTGAAGGGCGCACCGCCCAGCCTGCGCTTCCGCCACCTCTACTCGGAGGCGGAGCTGGCCGAGTGGGTGCCGCGGATCAAGGAGATGGAGCGTTCGGCGCGGCAGGTGCACGCGATCATGAACAACAACTACGCCGACTACAGCGTTCGCAACGCGAAGATGCTCGAAGAGCTCCTAGCCCGGTGGCAAGCTTGAGCCGAGCGCCGGCAGGGCGCGGCGCCGGGTCTCGCCCAGCAGGTGGTCGAGCGGCCCGCCCAGCAGCGGCTCCGCCAGCTGCGCGAGACGGAACGGCAGGACGATGACGTCGCGGCGGGGATGCCTGGCCGTCCGCACGATCGCGTTCGCCACCCACCACGCCGGGTAAGCCGGTCCCCGCTTCCCGGCCCGGTCCTTGAACCATTCGGTGTCGGTGGTGGCCGGGTAGACGGTGCAGACCTTGACGCCGGTGCCGGTCAGCTCCCCGCGCAGCGCGTGGGAGAGACCGGCCAGGGCGTGCTTGGTGGCGGAGTAGAGGGCTGAGTAGGGGTTGGCGCGGAAGGCGGCCACCGAGGCCACGTTGACGATGACTCCGCCGCGGGAGGCCAGCATCGACGGGAGGGCGGCCTGGATGGTCCAGATCGGTCCCAGCAGGTTGGTCTCGACCAGGCTCAGCACGGTCTCCTCCGCCATCTCCTGCAACGGCCCCACCCAGCCCACGCCGGCATTGTTGACGAGCACGTCCAGGCGCTCGAAGTCCCTGAGCGCCGCGGCCACGATGCCGCGCGCCTCGACCGGCCGGCGCACGTCCGCCCGGCGCAGCGTGACCGCCTGGGCCCCGCCTCTCAGGCAGGCCTCCGCCACCTTCTGAAGTCGGTCCGCGCGGCGCGCGCAGATGGCGAGACGGGCGCCCCGGCGGGCGAACGCCAGGGCCGAGGCTTCGCCGATGCCGCTGGAGGCGCCCGTGATCAGGACCGAAGCCCCCCTCAACCTCACGCCCAAAGGGTAGGCGCGCGGGGCCGGCTGGCTGGGGCCCTAGAATCGGGCTCGGGTGAAGGCGCTAACCTTCCGCGGCGAGAAGACGGTCAAGCTCGAAGACCACCCCAAGCCGTCCGTCCAGGACTCCAAGGACGCCCTGGTCCGGGTGACGCTGGGAGCCATCTGCGGCTCCGACCTGCACGCCTACCACATGCGGATTCCGGTCAACGAGGGAGCCATCCTCGGCCACGAGTTCGTGGGCGTCGTGGAGGAGGTGGGCCCCGAGGTCCGGCGCTTCAAGCCAGGCGACCGGGTGGTGCCCTCCTTCTTCACCGCCTGCGGCCACTGCGACCTCTGCCGCCGCGGCTGGTACTCCCAGTGCGAGAAGAAGAGCAACTTCGGCTTTGGCGAGTTCTTCGGCAGCCTGGGCGGCGGCCAGTCCGAGTTCTGCGTGGTCCCGCTCGCCGACCACACCATGGAGCCGATCCCCGAGGGCATGACCGACGAGCAGGCGATCTTCGTCGGCGACATCCTCTCCACCGGCTACTTCGGGGCGGAGCGGGCGGAGATCAAGGCTGGAGACACCGTGGCCGTGGTCGGGGCCGGGCCCGTGGGTCTGATGGCGATCATGTGCGCCCAGCTCTTCGGCCCCTCCCGGGTTTTCGCGGTCGACATGGTGGAGAGCCGGCTGGAGGTCGCCCAGGGCCTGGGCGCCATCCCCATCGACGCCCGGGCCAGCCACCCGGCCGAGGCGATCAAGGACCTGACCCGCGGCCTGGGCGCCGACTCCAGCATCGAGTGCGTGGGCACCATGCCGGCGGTGGAGACCGCCATCCACTGTGTCCGCGGCGGCGGCACCATCTCCATGGTCGGGGTACCCGACGTCTCGGAGGCATCCTTCCCCTACCTGCGGATGTGGTTGAAGGACCTGACCTTCCGCTCCGGGTTCTGCAACGTGCAGGCGCACATGCGGCCGCTGCTGAAGCTGATCGAAAGCCGCCGGCTCGACCCCACGGTCATCATCAGCCACCGCATGAAGCTGGACCAGGGCGAGCGAGCCTATGAGATGTTCGACGCCCGCGAGGCGACCAAGATCGTCCTGACCCCCTGAGCGCCGGGCCCGAGTCGGGCGAACGGCGGCCGTTTTCGGCCTAGTATTCCGCCCGAAGTGCCGCGCAGCATCGTGATCGGCAACGGCAGCGTGCTGGTCGGCTTCGACGCCAACTACGCCGTCCGCGACATCTACTTTCCCCAGGTCGGGGGTTCCAACCAGACCATGGGCAACCTCTGCCGGACGGGGTTCTTCATCGACGGCCGCTTCGCCTGGGTGTCGGATCCGGGCTGGCAGCGCAGCCTCGGCTACCACGAGGACTCGCTTGTCACCGACGTCACCCTGGAGCACCCGGAGCTGGGCCTGAAGGTCCACTGCGACGACTTCGTCGACATGGCCCGGGACTGGTTGATCCGGCGCGTCGAGATCACCTCCGCGACCGCCTTTCAGGTCGGCCGCGTCTTCTTCCACTACGACTGGTACATCGACGGCTCCGACATCGGATGCACGGTCCTCTACGAGCCCAAGCACCAGGCTGTCATCGCCTACAAGGAGGACGAGTACTTCCTGGTCGGCGGCCAGGTCGGCGAGAGCTACGGCATCTCCTCCTGGGCCAACGGCAAGAAGGGGGGCGGCGCAGCCGGGACCTGGGTGGATGCCGAGGACGGCCAGCTGGGGCGCAATCCGATCGAGCAGGGAGCCGTCGACTGCACCATCGGCCTCGACTTCGGTCCGGCGGCCGCCGGCGAGACCAAGCTGGTCACCCATTGGGTCTGCATGGGGCACCGCCTGAGCGACGTCACCACCTTCGGTCAGGACCTGATCACCTCGCGCGGCGTCGACAACTACGGCGGGCGCACGCTGACCTACTGGGACGTCTGGTCGGACAAGGACCACCGGCGCATCGAGGAGGAGCTCGGCCGCGACGTCCGCCAGCTCTACCGGCGGAGCACGCTGACGGCCAGGGCGCATGTCGACAACCGCGGCGGCATCATCGCCTCCACCGACTTCGACATCACCAAGTTCGCGCGCGACACCTACGCCTACGTCTGGCCCCGCGACGGGGCGATCGTCGCCAACGCGCTCGACCGGGCCGGGCACGAGGACATCACCCGCCAGTTCTTCACCTACTGTCAGCGGGGGCTGGTCGAGGAGGGCTACTTCCTGCACAAGTACACGCCTCTCGGCCACCCCGGCAGCTCCTGGCACCCCTGGGTCAACGGCTCCGGGGAGCGGGTCCTGCCGATCCAGGAGGACGAGACCGGGCTCGTGCTCTGGGCGCTCTGGCAGCACTTCAAGATTCACAAGAACCTGGACTTCGTGGTCCAGCTCTACTCGACGCTCGTCTCACCGGCGGCGGAGTGGATGTCCGGTTACTTCGACTCCCGCAGCGGGATGATCAAGCCCTCCTGGGACCTCTGGGAGGAGCGCTGGGGAGTGCACGCGTTCACGGTCGGCACCGTGTGGGCGGGTCTGGAGGCGGCGGCCAGCTTCGCCGACCTGTTCGGGGACCGGCAGTCGCAGGGCCGCTGGAAGGCGGCCGCCGACCGCCTCTGCCAGGCCTCCGACGCCCACCTCTACCGGCCCGACATGAACCGCTTCGTGCGCCGGCTGGGGGTGGAGCCGGACGGGACCTTCACCCCCGACCTGACGCTGGACAGCGCGGTCTACGGCCTCTGGCGCTTCGGCATGTACCCGCCCGACGAGCCGCGCATCGTGGAGACGATGTCCGGCATCCGCGACCAGCTCTGGTGCAAGTCCGAGGCGGGTGGCCTGGCCCGCTACGCCAACGACTACTACTTCCAGGTCGAGCGCGACGTGTCGATGGTGCCCGGCAATCCCTGGTTCATCTGCACGCTCTGGATGGCGCAGTGGCTGATCGCCGTCGCCAAGCATCCGGACGACCTGGCGCCGGCGCGGGCCATCATCGACTGGTGCGTCCAGCACCAGCTGCCGGGAGGCCTGCTCTCGGAGCAGGTCGACCCCCACAGCGGGGCGCCGATGTCGGTCTCGCCGCTGACCTGGAGCCACGCGGAGCTGGTGGTGACGGTGGACGAGTACTGCCGCCGGTCGGACCGGCTGCAGCGGGCGGCGAGCCGGGTAGGAGGCAGGCCACCGGCCTGAGCCGGCTCGGGGTTAGGCGCGTTCGCCCTCGGATGCGGCGCTGGCGAGCCCGAATGAGACGCGTTCGCCCACGAATACCCTGAGCATGGCCTAGCTCGTCTGGATGTCGATCACCAGGCGATCCGGGCTGGTCAGCAGGAAGAATCGGTAGCAGCCTGGCTGGGAGAGGCCCAGCCCCCACTGCACCTGGCCTTCGAAGTCCTCCACCTGGTGGGCCTGGAGCAGGCCCGGGTAGCCAGTCTTGAAGTCACGCGGGCCGGTGTAGGCGGTGTGGGCGTCCGCGCCGCGGATGATGACCAGAAGACCGGACCGGCCGGCCAGCGTGACGGTGCTGCCGCGCGGGGACTCGGTGAAGGTGGTGCTGTCCTGCGGGCGTACCTCGATGCTGCCGGGGGCTCCGTTCTGGAACTGGATGGTTAGGCGGTCGTAGCCCGGGTGGGTTCCCGTCCGGATGGCGTCGATGAACGCAACCGGAGGCGCCGGCTGGACGCTGAGGGGACGGGACGCAGCGCACAGGAACGGCGCCGGGCTGGCGTCGGCTGTCGCTGACGGGGAGGGTGAAGGCGAGGATGGCGGGGTTGGAGTCGGGGAGGTGGACCCGCCGGGAACCGAGCCTGGCACCGGCAGGGGGCCCAGCCGGCCGCCGGCCTGGGCGACCAGCATGACCGCGACCAGGGCCACCGCCAATGCGGCCGCGGCCACGCCCGCGACCCAGTACAGCCGCGGCCGTTCGGGCGTTTCCCGGAGGCTGGCCCGGACACGCGCGGACAGCGCCGGGCTGGGCGGCCCGCTGAGGGCGTCCATGGCCTGGCGAAGCTGCCGGCGGAAGTTCTGGCTGGCCATCAAAGGACCTCCTCCACCGCGAGATCGGGGCGCAGACGGCGGGCCGCGCGGTAGATCCGGGACTTCGCGCCTGCCGGCGAGACGCCGAGTATGCGGGCGACCTCCTCCAGGGGCAGGTCGAGATAGAAGAAGAGGATCAGGGGCAGCCTCTCCTGGGCGCTCAGCTTGAGCAGCGCGCGCCGGAGATCGGTCCCGCCTTCGGCGCCCCTCCAGGCGGGGCTCGGAGCGGGCGGCGGAGCAGCCAGTCGCACGACCTGCCACCAGCGCCGCCGGCGGATCATCCGGCATTCGTTGGCGACGATGCTGAGGAACCACGAGCGCAGGGAGCCCACGTCGCCGCGCAGCTGCCGCACCTTCCGCCAGGCTTTGAGCGCGGCCTCCTGGACCGCATCCTCGGCCTCGGTCCGGTCCGCTAGCATGACCGCCGCCAGGCGGAACCCAGGATCGAGGAGAGGCTCGATCAGGAGCGCGAACGAGCCGGAGTCCCCGGCCCGGGCTCGCTCCAGGTCCTGTAGCTGCTGATCCATGACGGCGGCCATCATCGGTGCTGCTGATTTGATGCGCCGAGCCGCGATTTGGTTTCGGCCCTAGAGCGGGATGTTGCCGTGCTTGCGCGGCGGCCGCTCGACCGTCTTGCGCAGGCAGAGCCGCAGCCCGCGGACCAGCTCCCGACGGGTCTCCCGGGGCTCGATCACGTCGTCGATGTATCCGCGCTCGGCGGCGACGTAAGGGTTGGCGAAGCGCGCCGTGTACTCGGACACCAGCTGCTGCCGGCGCGCGGCGGGGTCGGGCTGCGCCGCCAGCTCCCGCCGGTAGATGACGTTGACCGCCGCCTCCGGCCCCATCACCGCGATCTCCGCCGTGGGCCAGGCCAGGTTGAGGTCGGCGCCCATCTGCTTGGGCCCCATCACGCAGTAGGCGCCGCCGTAGTCCTTGCGCGTGATGACCGTCAGCTTGGGCACCGTCGCCTCGGCGTAGGCGTAGAGGAGCTTGGCGCCGTGCCGGATGATGCCGCCGTGCTCCTGGTCGCGGCCGGGCAGGTAGCCGGGCACGTCCACGAACGACACGATCGGAATGTTGAAGGCGTCGCAGAAGCGGATGAAGCGCGCGGCTTTGACCGAGGCGTTGATGTCGATCGCGCCCGCCAGCACCTTGGGCTGGTTGCCCACCACGCCGACCGGATGGCCGCCGAGCCGCCCGAAGCCGACCACCATGTTCTGGGCGAAGAAGGGCTGCACCTCCAGGAACTGGCGGTCGTCGAGCACGCGCGACACGAGCTCGCGCATGTCGTAGGGCTTGTTGGGGGCCTCGGGCACGATCGTCTGCAGCTCGGGGTCGGCCCGCTCGAAGTCGTCGGTGGTGGGCAGGAACGGGGGCGGCTCACCGTTGGAGGACGGCAGGTAGGAGAGCAGCCGGCGGACCTGCTCTGAGCAGGCCTCCTCGGTGTCGGGCAGGAAGTGGGCGACCCCCGATCGCATGTTGTGGACGTGCGCGCCGCCCAGCTCGTCGAAGTTCACGTGCTCGCCGGTGACGACGCGGATCACCTCCGGGCCGGTGATGAACATGTAGCCGCCGCCGGCCACGATGAAGATGAAGTCGGTGATCGCCGGCGAGTAGACGGCGCCCCCCGTGCACGGCCCGGCGATGACGCTCAGCTGCGGGATCACGCCCGAGGAGCGGACGTTTCGGAAGAAGATGTCGGCGTACCCGGCCAGCGCCACCACGCCCTCCTGGATCCGGGCGCCGCCGGAGTCGTTGATGCCGATGATGGGCACCCGGTTGCGGAGCGCCAGCTCCTGGACCTTGACGATCTTCTCGGCCGTGACCTCGCCCAGCGAGCCACCGAACACGGTTGCGTCATAGGCGTAGACGGCGACCGGGCGGCCGTCCACGGCTCCGAACCCGGTGACCACGCCGTCG
>DATGVT010000164.1:0-1533 GCA_035300005.1 Candidatus Acidiferrales bacterium | reverse complement strand
CGAGCTTGGGGCGCCGCCGCTTGACCAGGGTCTTGCGCGGCTGAGCGGCGGCCGGGTCGGTTTCAGGCGACCTCTGGCTGCGCGCTTTCGCGGGTTGAGGGCTGCTCCCGCGCCGCCCGGGTCCGGGCGGGCATGAAGGTTCCGAGCAGGAGCGCCGCGGCGACCATGACCCCGGCGCCGACCCGCAGGACGTCGGCCATCCCGACGCTGTAGGCGTCGTGGGCCGAGAAAAGAAGAGCGGCTCCGAGCTGAGCCGGCAGATGGCCCGCAACGATGGTCGCCCCGGCCACGCTGCCCTCGGCCACGTCCTTCAGCCGGGCCGGCAACCCGGTCAGGTGCCCCGCCAGCTCGGCCCGGTAGGCGTTGTTGAGGAGGCTGCCCATGATCGCCACCCCGAAAGAGGAACCCAGCTGCTGGAGGGTCCTCGTCAGTGCGGTTCCGGCTCCCGTCTGCGAGGCCGGCAGGACATCGAGGATGACGTTGATCGCGGTGAACATCGCGAATGCGTTGCCGACCCCGATCACGGGCAGCGCGACCGCCAGGAGGCCGTATCCGCTGTCGGCCTGGATCATTGAAAGCATCCCCATACCGGCGGCGCAGATGAGAAGGCCGAGCGGAAGCATGACCCGAACCCCGAGGCGCGCGGCCAGCCGATCACTGCCCACGGCGCCCAGCACTATGCCGCCGATCAGCGGCAGCAGGCGAGCGCCGGTGGCCTGGGCGTCGTTGCCCTGGACGATCTGCAGGAATGGCGTCAGGACGAACAGCACTCCCATCAGCGCAAAGCTCATCACGACAGAAGCCAGGGTCGACCAGCTGAATCGCGGATTCAAGAAGAGCCTCAGGTCGACCAGCGGCGATCGAATGCGCAGCTCCCAGACGGTGAAGCCGGTGAGGAGAATTCCCCCGGTCAGGAGGCCGGCGACCACGGTCGAGTCGGTCCAGCCCAGGGCCGGCTGCTCGATGATCCCGTAGACGAGGCTGGTGACTCCGGTGACCACGAGGGCAGCTCCGACGACGTCGAGGCGGGGGGCGTTCGCGTCGCGGCTCTCGGGGACGTAGAGCCAGACGCCGAGCAGGGAGAGCATCACCACCGGGCCGTTGATCAGGAAGATCGAGCCCCACTCGTAGTGGGTCAGCAGCCAGCCCGCGACCAGCGGCCCCAGCGGGAGCCCGAGGAACATGCCGGCCCCGCCGATGGCGACGGCCCGCGGGCGCTCCCGCTCCGAGAAGATCGTCGGCAGGATGGCCAGGAAAACCGGGAAGACGACCGCTCCGCTGATGCCCATCAGCGCCCGCATCAAGATCAGCGCGTTGGCGGTCGTCACCTGGCTGGCCGCGACCGAGGAGACGCCGAAGACCGCCAGCGCGAGCAGGAGCATCCGCCGGCGGCCGAGGCGGTCTGCCAGGACGCCCCCGGGGATGAGGAAGCCGGCCAGGGCCAGCATGTAGGCGGTGGTTATCCACTGGAGCTGGTCGGTGGTGGCGCCCAGCTTGGCCGACAGGGTCGGCAGGGCGGTCACCAGGATCGTC
>DATGVT010000163.1:0-3211 GCA_035300005.1 Candidatus Acidiferrales bacterium | reverse complement strand
CCTGGCCGGGGCGCGCGCCCGCGACCTGGACCGGCTCTTCGGCGCCAATGCTCGCCGGGTCTACAGGCTTAGCTAGGCTGCCGAAGACGGGTCCCAGCCCCGCTGGGGCTGCATCGGCCCTCTGGCGCCCTCGCGGCCGAGATGGCTGCCAGCGGGTCCCGGCGGTCGTCGTCACGCATCTTCCGGATGCGCTCCTAGCCCGCCACCCGCTGACGGGCCCCTCGCCTCACCAGGATCGCCAGATGGCTCGATGCCCGCCTTCGCCAACCTAGCTGGCGTAGACGCCGCGCAGCGGCGCCGGCAGCAGGGAGGCGATGGCCCTCATCACCGTCTCCAGCGACTCCTCCTCGGGGCGGTCGGGGTCGAGGTGGAGCGGAGCCCCGAAGCGGAGATGCAGCTCCGCCCGCCGCAGCCGCAGCCAGCGATCCTGCGGGCGGGCCTGCCCGTACCAGCCCAGCGGCACCACCGGCACCCCGGCCGCACTGGCCAGCCGGACCACGCCCGGCCGCCCCCGCTGCAGCCCGCCGCTGCGGGTCACCCGGCCCTCCGGGGCCAGCACCACGCGCCGCCCGGATTGGAGCAGGGCCAGGCCCTCGGCGACGGCCTGCTCGTCCTGCTCGCCCCGCCGCACCCCGATCACGCCGTCCGACAGCCGCAGCAGCGGCCTCGCCAGCGGGTTGCGCGCCCACTCGGCGGCCACCATCAGCACCGTGGGCTGGGGCGCCAGCAGCGCGATCAGGGGACCGTCGAGGAGGGAGACGTGGTTGCCGGCCAGCACGTAGGCGCGGCCGGTGGGCAGGTTTTCCAGCCCGTCCAGCGTGACCCGGAACCCGAGCCGGACCAGCCCTCGGGCCAGGCCGCGGGCGGCCCGGAGAACCGGGCCTGGCGGCGGCGGGATCAGGAGCGGCGGGCGGCCTTCCACTCGCGCATCCGCGGCAGGGCGTGCTGGTAGCCGATCTCGATCGCGCGGTCGATGGCCTCGAACTCGAAGATGCCCAGCTCGTCGACCGGAGGGTGCAGGTAGAGGTCGGCCTGCGCCCGTACCCGGTGGCCGGCCTGCAGGCTCCCCAGCATGACCGTGCGCACCAGGATGGCCAGGATCCCCGGCACCGGCTGGCGGCCGCGGCGCAGCCGCTCCCAGAGCAGCCGGTGGGGCGGCGGCACCTCGGTCACCTCGGCCTTCACCGACAGGTCCCGCGCGGGACTGACGTCGGACGCGATCACCGCGCAGTGGTGGCGCTCCCGGAGCAGGTCGCCGGGCAGGTTGTTGAGCACCCCGCCGTCGACCAGCAGGTCGCCCCCGCGCAGGACGGGCGGCACCACGCCGGGCAGCGCGCCGCTGGCCCGGACCGCCGCCGCCAGCGGCCCCGATTCGTGGACGACTATCTCGGCCTGGGTCAGGTTGGCGGAGACGCAGAAGTAGGGCAGCGGCAGCTCCTCGATCCGGCGCTCGCCGAACAGCTCTCGCAGGCTGCGGTCGAACCGGCTCGGACGCACCAGCGAGACCAGCGGCAGCTGCTTTTCGGCCAGAACCCTCGCGTCCACCAGCCAGCGGCGGCAGAGATCGCGGATCTCGTCCAGGTCGAGCTCCATCGCGGCCAGGCCTCCGATGATCGACCCGATGCTGGTCCCGGCCACGGCGTCGACCGGGAGCTCGAGCTCGCGCGCCGCCCGCAGCACCCCCAGGTGGGCGAAACCCCGGGCGCCGCCACCGCCGAAGGCGATCCCCACCGCGCGGCCGGCCAGGCGCCGGGCCAGGCGGGCGACGTCGCCGGTCCGGTCGAGCCGGACGTGGTGGTGTGACTCCACGCCCTGAACCCCGCCGTCCGGCATGCGGATCTGGGGCCCCGGATGCAGCAGGACCAGCTGCCGGCGCACCAGGTCCAGGCCACGGGCGGCGGCCGCCTCGACCACGGCCGGTGACGATGGATGCCCGGCCTCGGCCACCAGCAGGATCAGGTCCGCCTGCCGGGCGCAGAGCCGTGTCCAGTCCACGTCCCCGTCGGCCGCGTAGAGCACCAGGTGGTGGTGCTGCTCGCGGGCGTCGAGCCACGCCTCCAGCTCGGCGCCGAAGCGGGCCGCCGCCTCCACGGAGCCGACGACCGCCGCGGCCTTCCCTGCCCAGCCGGCTGCGGCCAGCTGCTCTGCCAGCTTCCGGACCGGCGCCCCGGCTGTGAGGGGCAGGAGCGCGACGGTGCGCGGGGAGGGCGGGACGGGCGGTTTGTGCTCGGCGCGCTGGAGCCGGTGCACCAGCTCCTTGGTGACCCCCAGCAGCGTCTGCGGCGAGCGCGCGCAGGCGGCCTCGAAGCCCGGCCGCGAGATGCGGAGCAGCTCGCTGTCGCGCGCCGCGGCCACGGTCGCAGTCCGCGGACCTCCGGTCAGGAGGGCCATCTCTCCGGCCGTCTCGCCGGGCCCGATCTCGGCCACGAAGCCGGCCCGAGAGCCGTCCTCGGCCAGGACCCGGAGGCGGCCCCTGACCACCACGTAGACGGCGTCGCCGGGATCACCCTGGCGGAACAGGATCTCGCCGCCCGCCAGCTCGACAGGCTCGGCTACGGCCTCCAGCGCCGCGAGCGCTTCCGGGGAGAGGTCGCCGAGGCGCAACTGCCGCTTACGCTTAGCGGCCATGGACGCGCGCAAGTATGCCTGGGCCGCGCTGCCGCTGGGCCGCGCCTGGACCCGGCGGGCGCGCGTCACCTGGAGCCCGCCCGCGGGAGCCATCCGGCGGCTGGCGCTGAACGTGCGCAGCCACGGCTCGGGGCCGCCGGTTCTGCTCCTCCACGGCCTGGGCGGGTCGCACCGCTACTGGGGCGCAGCCTATGACGCGCTGGCCTCGGAGCACCGCCTGATCGTCCCCGACCTGCTCGGCTTCGGCGGCTCGCCGGCCTCGGCGGGGGGCTACAGCGCCGACCGCCACTGCGAGGCTCTTCTCGCCCTCCTGGACGACCTGAAGGTGGCCGAGCCGGTGGTGGTCGCGGGCCACTCGGTGGGCTCGCTGATCGGGCTCCGCCTGGCCGTGCTCCGTCCCGAGCGCTGCGCGGGAGTGGTGGCGCTGGCGCCGCCTCTCTTCTGCTCGGCGGCGGAGCTGCAGGACCATTTCGCGGGTCTCGGCTGGGCCGAGCGGGCGATCGCCTTCGAGATGGAGCCCGCGGCGTCCGCCCTGGGCTGGGCCAGCGTCGCCGGGCCCCTGGGCACCGGCGCGGCGGTCCTC
>DATGVT010000162.1:0-3575 GCA_035300005.1 Candidatus Acidiferrales bacterium | reverse complement strand
GCCCTACGGCCCCTTCCAGGCGCGAGACGGCCGCTACCTGAACCTGGCCGTCGCCAGCGAGGACGACTGGAAGCGCTTCTGCGAGCAGGTGGTGAGGCGGCCGGAGTGGTTGGCGGAGCCGCGTTTTTCCAGCGTCAGCCGCCGCACGCGGCACAAGGCGGAGGTCGACCGCCTGGTCGAGGAGGCGATCGCGCAGGAGCCTCTCGAGGAGTGGGAGCGGCGCCTGGAGGCCGCGCGCCTTCCCTACGGCCGGGTGCGGCCGATCGCCGAGGTGCTCGAGCATCCGCAGCTGAAATCGCGCCGGCTGGTAGTCGACGTCCAGTCCGAGTTCGGGCCGCTGCCCTGGCTTCGCTTCCCGCTGGCGCCGCCCGACGCCGAGCGCCGGCTGCCCCGGCTGGGCGAGCACACCGAGGAGGTGCTGCGCGAGGCCGGCTACGGCCCGGCGGAGATATCGGCGCTGCGGGCTGCTGAAGTCATACAGACATGATCAACTCCGCCTACAACTGGATCGGGCTCGGCGTGGGCCTGGTCGCCATCCTCCTGGCGGCGAGCGCCCTGGTCCAGGACTTCCAGCAGCGACCCCTTGACCTCGGCACCATCGGATTCACCATCGGCTTCGCTTTCTTCTGGGCCGTGATCGCGGCCAGCTGCGCCTACGGCCTGCTTCACAGCCGGGGGCAGGCGATCAGCAGCGGATGTCTCTTCATCGTGCTGGTGGTGGGCGGGCTGCTGGCCCTGACCGGAGCCGCTCTGCTGGTTCCCAGAATCGCCGAGGCGCAGCAGGCCGACCGGCTGGAGGTTGCCATCTTCCTCGGCCTGGGTGCCATCCTCCTGGTGCCCAGCAGCCTGCTGCTGTGGCACCGGCGCCGCCGGAGCCCGCAGGCGGCATCGATCCATCTCTGGCAGGGCATCGTGGCCGGCGTGCTGACCGCCTTTCTGGGTGGGGCGGTGCTGCTGGTGACCACCGGAGATCCCTATGACATCGGGCCCACGGCCCACCTCGTCCTGGCCGCGATCATGGGTCTGGGCCTGATCCTGGTCGGGGCCTGCGGCGCCGCCCTCTGGCGCGGACGCAACCGGGAGCGGGCGGCGGTCTGAGCTTGGGTTTCCCAAGCCTGGAGCCGCCTGACGGGCGCCCAAGGGCCCCCGAAGGCGCGTTTTGGGCCCCCAGCCGGCCCGCGAGCTTGTCTTTTCCAAGCTCGGCCGCCCCAAAGGGGATCGGCTAGGCTCGTCAGCGTGCTGACCGGGGGGCCCCTGACGACGCAGCAGGTGGCGGCCGTGGCCCGGAGCGACGCCCGCGTCCAGCTGAGCAGGGACGCGCGCGCGCGCATGGAAGGCTCACGGCGGTTCGTCGAGGAGGCGCCCGGAGGGGGCGCGGTCTACGGTGTCTCGACCGGGCTCGGAGCCCTCGAGGACACGCGCATCCCGGCTCGCCAGCGGAAGCACCTCCAGCAGGCGCTCATCCGCTCGCACGCCGCCGGGGTCGGCCCGCCGGTCGAGCGCGAGGTGGTCCGGGCGATGATGCTGCTGCGCGCGAGCAAGCTGGCCATGGGCTGGTCGGGGGTCCGGCCGGCGGTGGTGGAGGCCCTGGCCGGGGTGCTCAACGCGGGCCTCACGCCGGTGGTGCCGGAGCACGGCTCGGTGGGCTGCAGCGGCGACCTGGCGCCCCTCGCCCACGTCGCCCTTTTCCTGACCGGCGAGGCGGAGGGCGCGGAGGCGGCCCTGGCCGGCGCCGGCCTGCGGCCGTTGGTGCTGGAGGCCAAGGAGGGCCTGTCCCTGATCAACGGCACCGACGGCATGCTGGGGATGCTCATGCTGGCGGTCGAGGACCTCTCGCTGCTGCTGCGCACGGCCGACCTGAGCGCCGCCCTGAGCATCGAGGCCCTGCTCGGCACCGACCGTCCCTTCCGGCCCCAGCTGCGGGCCCTCCGGCCGCACCCCGGCATCCAGGCCAGCGCGGCCGCCATCCACCAGCTGCTGGCTGGATCCGGGATCGTGGCCTCGCACCGCGAGTCGCAGCACGCGGTCCAGGACGCCTACTCGCTGCGCTGCGCGGCGCAGGTCAACGGCGCCGCCCGCGACACGCTCGACTTCGCGGCCGCCCTGGCGGCGCGCGAGGCGGCGTCCGCGATCGACAACCCGGTCGTGCTGGAGGACGGCGAGCTGGCCTCCAACGGCAACTTCCACGGCGCCCCGCTGGGGCTGGCCTGCGACTTCCTCGCCATCGCCGCGGCCGAGGTGGCCGCGATCGCCGAGCGGCGCCTCGACCGCCTCCTGGACGAGACGCGCTCGCGCGGGCTGCCGGCCTTCCTGGCCGCCGACCCCGGCCTGGACTCCGGCCTGATGATCGCGCAGTACTCGGCCGCCGCCCTGGTCGCGGACAACCGGATCCTGGTCCACCCCGCCAGCGGGACCTCGATCCCCACCTCGGCCATGCAGGAGGACCACAACTCGATGGGCTGGGGAGCGGCCCGCAAGCTGCGGCGCGTCCTCGACAATGTCCGCCGCGTCCTCGCCATCGAGCTGGTCTGCGCCGCCCGCGGGCTCGACCTGCGCGCGCCGCTGGAGCCGGCCCCGGCGACGGCGGCCGCCCGCGACGCGGTCCGCCAGGTCGTCCCCGGCGTGGGCCCCGACCAGGAGCTGGCGCCCCAGCTGGCGGCGGCCGAGGCGCTGGTCCGCTCCGGGCGGCTCCTGGAACCGCCGGCGTGAGCGGACCCCGGACCGTGAGGGCCCCGCGCGGCTCGCGGATCAGCTGCCAGGGCTGGCCGCAGGAGGCGGCGCTGCGCATGCTGATGAACAACCTCGACCCCGAGGTGGCCGAGCGGCCCGAGGACCTGGTCGTCTATGGAGGCTCCGGCCGGGCCGCTCGCTCCTGGGAGGCCTTCGACGCCATCGTGGCGTCGCTGCGCGAGCTGGCCGGCGACGAGACCCTGCTGGTGCAGTCCGGCAAGCCGGTGGGGGTCTTCCGGACCCATGAGTGGGCGCCGCGGGTGCTGATCGCCAACGCGCTGCTGGTGCCGGAGTGGGCGACCTGGGAGGAGTTCCGGCGGCTGGAGGCGGCGGGGCTGACCATGTACGGGCAGATGACGGCCGGGTCCTGGATCTATATCGGGACCCAGGGCATCGTCCAGGGCACCTACGAGACCTTCGCGGCGGTGGCGGCCAAGCGCTTCGGCGGCACGCTGGCGGGAACCATCACGCTCACCGCCGGCCTGGGCGGGATGGGCGGCGCCCAGCCGCTGGCGATCACCATGAACGGCGGCGTCGCGCTCTGCATCGACGCCGACCCGGTCTCGATCGAGCGCCGGCTGCGCCACCGCTTCCTCGACCGGCAGGCGAAGGACCTGGACGAGGCGGTGGCCCTGGCCGTGGCCGCGCGCGAGCGCCGCCAGCCGCTCTCCATCGGAGTGCTGGGGAACGCGGCGGAGGTGATCGCGGCGCTGGCCGCCTCCGACTTCCCCGCCGACGTCGTCACCGACCAGACGCCGGCCCACGACGTGCTCTCCTACATCCCGGCCGGGCTGGCGGTCGAGGACGCCGCCGAGCTGCGGCTGGACGAGCCGGCCGAGTACGCG
>DATGVT010000161.1:0-2610 GCA_035300005.1 Candidatus Acidiferrales bacterium | reverse complement strand
TTCGCCACCGTGGCGCACCGCGATCCCCGGCTCCGGCCGTGGCTGGCCGGCCAGCAGCCAGGCGCCCAGCGCCCTGGCGTCGGAGCGGGCTGAGTCCCGCATCGCCCCGTCTTGGAGGACCTCCGCCAGCAGCAGGCGGGTCCGAATCGCCTCCAGCCGGTAGCCGGCGTCGTCGAAGCCCTTGAGCGCCAGCCTGAGCGCTGCTTCGGCCTCCTCGCGAGCGCCGGCCGCCGCCGCCGACCGGCCCCGCATCCGGTGATAGAAGGCGTCCTGGTGGGGGCCGCCGGCCGCCGCCTCCAGGAGCTGATCGGCCTCCGCCCCGCGGCCGGCCGCGACAAAGGCCTCGTGGGCGACGTCCAGGCAGGCGGGCAGGGCGGCGAAGCGGTCGGCGGCCAGCAGCACCGGCCGCGCCCCGTCGGCGGCGGCCTGCGGGTCCCCGACCGCCAGCCGGTGGCGGACCCAGCCGACCAATGCGAAGTAGACGTTCTGCCGCTCCCAATCGGCTTCCGGCTTCGTGAGCAGCCGGCCCGCCTCCTCCAGGCGCCCCTGCTCGGCCAGGGTCAGGCCCAGCCAGCGGTCGTGCCGGGTGATGTGGGTGTCCATTCCCTGCAGGCGCGCGATGGCCGCCGCCTCCCGGTTCTGCTCCTCAGCCTGGGGCAGATCGCCCAGGAAGTAGTGGATGAAGGCCTTGGCGGAAGCCTTGATCAGCCGCAGCCTCTCCCAGTCCCCGAGGGGCACGGCCCGTCTCGGGAACTCGTCGGCGGCCAGCCTGGCCTGGAGCCGGTAGATGCCGTGGAAGACCGCGTTTGTAGGCGGCGTTCAGCGCCAGGTACTCGAGGCCCTGCGCCAGCGCCTCCTGGTAGGCCTGCTCGAGGTATCGGTTCGCCTCCTCGTTCCGCCCGACCGCGTCCAGCCCGCCGGCCAGGAAGATGCAAGTCCAGATGCGCGCGAAGTCGGAGCCGCAGGCCTCGGCGACCTCGATCCCGCGCTGGGCCAGCTGCACGGCTTCCGGTCCTTCGAAGTCGAAGGTGCGCAGGCTCGCGAGGCGCATGTAGGCGAGCGCCAGGTCCTCGCTGGGGCCCAGCGGCTCCAGGGCCTGGCGGGCCAGCTCGTACTCCTGGCGCGCCAGGTCATGGCGCAGCCGCTCCCAGTGCGTCCGGCCCAGGAAGATCCGGTAGTGCGCCGCCTCACGGCTCTCACCCATGGCCTCCAGGGTCCGGATCCCCTCCTCCAGGTGAGGCTGAGCCCGCGGCGAGTGACCGGCCCAGACGAGCGCGGTGCCCAGACGGCAGAGGAGGCGGGCCTGCTCCAGGCGGTCGCCGACGTGAGGCAGGGCCAGCTCGTAGAGGGCGGCCGCCTCGGCCATGCCCCACCGTTTCTCCGACTCTTCGGCCGCCCGCAGGCAGGCGGGCACCCCCTCCTCCCAGCGGCCGGCGGCGATCAGGTGATGAGCCAGGTCCACGCTGGAGACCTCGGGCAGTGACTGCAGCACCTCGGCCGCGCGCGCGTGCAGCTGCCGCCGGCGGGGCACGATCGTCTCCTCGTAGACGGCCTCGCGGGTCAGCGCGTGCCGGAACCTGTAGCGGTCCTGGCCGCCGGGGTCCTCCTCCAGCAGCTGCTGGCGGACGCAGGCCTCCAGAGCGACCAGCACCGTCTGCTCGGGCAGTCCGGTGACCGCCACCAGCAGCGGGTAGCTGAAGGTGCGGCCGAGGACCGCCGCCGCCCGGACGACCTCCGCCTCCTCCCGGCCCAGCCGCTCGACCCGGAGCAGGATGGTGTCCGCCACCGACTGCGGGAGCTTCAGCTCGGCCACCGGCTTGCGGTCCCAGCCGTCGGGGGTGCGAAAGACGTCGCCGCGGTCGATGGCGTCCTTCAGCATCTCCTCGAGCACGAAAGGATTCCCCTCTGAACGCTCGTGCAGGAGGTCGCGGAACTCGGCGCTGACCTGGTCGACGTCGAAGATGGCCCGGACCATCTCGCCCACCTGCTCGGCCGGCAGCGACTGCAGCTCGACGATGCGGGCCAGCCCCGAGCGGCGCCAGCCCTGGACGGTCGGCACCAGGGGGTGCCGGCGGTGCATCTCGTCGCTGCGGTAGGTGGCCACCACCAGGATTCGGTTGCCCGTCAGACGCCGGGTCAGGTAGTCGAGCAGCTCGCGGGTGGAGGCGTCGGCCCAGTGCAGGTCCTCGACGATCAGGAGCAGCCCATGGTCGCCGGCGGCAGCGCGGAGCAAGCCCAGGATGGCCTCGAAGAGCCGCAGCTTGCCCTGGGTCGGCTCGCTGCGGTCGGCGTGGACGGGCTCGGTCGCGAGCTGGGGGAACAGCTCGGCCAGGTCCCTGCCGGCCGGGCCCAAGCGGGCGGCCAGGGCCTGGGTGTCACTGCGGGCCAGGTGGTTGCCGACCGCCTCCAGGAAAGGGAGGTAGGGCAGCGAGAGCTCGGCCTCCGAGCAGGCGCCGCTCATGACCTCGAAGCCCAGCTTCCGGGCCCGCTGGCGGAGCTCGGAAGCGAGCCGGGTCTTGCCCAGGCCGGCGTCGCCGGCCAGCACGACGATTCCGCCGTCCCCCCTGCCGCTGGCGAAAAGGGCGTCCTCCAGCTCCGCCAGCTCGCCCT
>DATGVT010000160.1:0-6308 GCA_035300005.1 Candidatus Acidiferrales bacterium | reverse complement strand
GGGTGCCGGAGCCGGAGGCCGAGGCCGCCCAGGTCATCAGCTACCAGGAGCTGTACAGGCGCGTCAACGAGTTCGCCGCGCTGCTCAGGGACTTCTGCGGGCTGAAGGCGGGCGACCGCGTCACCTTCCACCTGCCGATGGTCCCCGAGCTGCCCGTTTCGATGCTCGCCTGCGCGCGCCTGGGGGTAATCCACTCCGAAGTCTTCGGCGGCTTCAGCGGTGCCGCTTGCGGCGGCCGGATCGCGGACTCCGGCAGCCACGTCCTGGTCACCATGGACGGTTATCACCGGAACGGGGACCTCCTCGACCACAAGGTCAAGGCCGAGGAGGCGATCGCGGAGGCGTCAAAGCAGGGCCAGAAGGTCGACAAGGTGCTGGTCTGGCGGCGCTATCCCGGCCAGTACTCGTCGAAGACGGAGATGGTGAAAGGCAGGGACTTCTTCGTGGACGAGCAGCTCGCCGGCTACCGCGGGAAGATCGTGGAGCCGGTCTCCATGCCCGCCGAGGCGCCGCTCTTCCTGATGTACACCAGCGGCACCACCGCCAAGCCCAAGGGCTGCCAGCACAGCACGGGCGGCTACCTGGCCTACGTGGCGGGCACCTCGAAGTACTACCAGGACATCCACCCCGAGGACACCTACTGGTGCTTCGCCGACATCGGCTGGATCACCGGCCACTCCTACATCGTCTACGGGCCGCTGGCGCTGGCGGCCACCAGCGTCATGTACGAGGGCGTGCCCACCTACCCCGACGCCGGCCGGCCCTGGCGGATCGCCGAGCGGCTGGGGGTCAACATCTTCCACACCGCGCCCACCACCATCCGGATGCTGCGGAAGCTCGGTCCCGAGGAGCCCCGGAAGTACAACTTTCACTTCAAGCACATGACCACGGTGGGCGAGCCGATCGAACCCGAAGTCTGGCGCTGGTACTACAGCGAAGTCGGCAAGCGAGAAGCCGTGATCGTCGACACCTGGTGGCAGACCGAGAACGGCGGCTTTCTGGGCAGCACGCTACCCGCCCTGCAGCCGATGAAGCCCGGCAGCTGCGGCCCGGGCGTCCTGGGCGTCTTCCCGGTCATCCTCGACGAGCACGGCAAGCCGGTGCCCAGGGGCAGCACGAAGGCCGGCAACATCTGCATCCGCAACCCCTGGCCGGGGATCTTCCAGACCATCTACGGGGACCCGGAGCGGTTCGTGCAGACCTACTACGCCAAGTACAACCGCAAGCAGGACAGCCAGGACTGGCACGACTGGCCGTACTTCGCCGGGGACGGCGCCCTGCAGGCGGAGGACGGGTACTTCCGCATCCTCGGACGCGTCGACGACGTGATCAACGTGGCCGGGCACCGGCTGGGCACCAAGGAGCTGGAGTCCGCCAGCCTGACGGTCGAAGAGATCGCCGAGGCGGCCGCGGTACCCGTGGTGGACGACCTGCGCGGCCGTGCGGTCGAGATGTACGTGGCGCTCAAGCCGGGTCTGACGCCGAGCAAGCCGATCGAGGAGAAGGTCTCCGCCTCGATCGAGCGGCTGATCGGCAAGATCGCCCGGCCGAAGAACGTCTGGATCGTGCCCGACATGCCCAAGACCCGCTCGGGCAAGATCATGCGCCGCGTCATCGCCGGCATCTCCAACTTCACGAGCCCGGGCGACATCACCACGCTGGCCAACCCCGAGGTGGTGGACACCATCCGGCACCAGGTCCAGTCGGAGAAGGTCAAGCGCGGGCAGTCTCCGCGCGAGCTGACGAAGGAGGAGCTGGAGGAGATCAAGGCCTTCGGGCGCGACGAGTAGGCGCTAAGGCTTTTTGACGGCCGACCCGACGAACGCCCCGATCCGCTCCAGGCCCTGGCGCAGCTGCTCCTCGGACTGCGTGTAGGCGATGCGGATGTAGCCCTGGCCGGCGGCGCCGAAGGCGGTCCCCGGCAGCACGGCGACGCCGGCTTCGTCCAGCAGGCGCTCGGCCAGCTCCTTCTCCGGGAGCCCGGTCCCCTGCACGTTGGGGAAGGCGTAGAAGGCGCCCTGCGGCCGCTGGCAGCGGAAGCCGGGGATGCGGTTGAGGCCGTCCACGACCAGGTCCCGGCGGCGCTGGAACTGGGCCACCATCCTCCCCACCGCGCGCTCGGACTCCGGCGACTCGAAGGCCTCCACCGCCGCCAGCTGGGTGAAGGCCGCGGCGCAGGAGGAGGAGTTGATCATCAGCTTGTCCATGCTGGCCGCCAGCGCGGGCGGCGCCACCGCGTAGCCGAGCCGCCAGCCGGTCATGGCGTAGGCCTTGCTCAACCCGTCCATCAACACCGTCCGCTCGCGCATTCCGGGCAGCGAGAGCAGCGAGACGTGGTCGAATCCGTAGCAGAGCTGGGAGTAGATCTCGTCCGAGATCACCAGCAGGTCGCGCTCGGCCGCCAGCCGGGCGATGAACTCCACGTCCTCCCGGGTCAGCACGCCGCCGGTCGGGTTCTGAGGAGTGTTGACGATGAGCAGCCGCGTCCTGGGGGTGACCAGGCTCTCCAGCTCGTCCAGGTCCATCCGGAAGTCCCGGTCCTCGCGCAGCCGGATGCCGACCGGGGTGGCGCCGACGAAGTTCACCAGCGACGCATAGACGGGGTAGCCGGGGTCGGGCAGGATGACCTCGTCCCCCGCCTCCACGCAGCTGAGCAAAGTGAAGAGGAGCACGTTCTTGGAACCGGGCACCAGGACCACGTCGGCCGCGTCCACCTGGCAGCCGAGCCGCCCGGCGACGAAGCGGGCGACCGCCTCCCGGACCTCCATGATCCCGCTGGCCGGCGTGTAGTGGGTGGCGCCCGCGTGCATGGCCCCGATCGCCGCCTCGACGATGTTGTCGGGGGTCGCGAAGTCGGGCTCGCCGATCTCCAGGTGGACGATCTCGCGGCCCTGCGCCTCCAGTCGGCGGGCCTGCGCCAGGACCTCGAAGGCGCCCTCGGTGCCCAGCCGGCTCATGCGCTCGGCGAGCTTGAGCGTCATCAGTGCACGCCGCGCAGGCTGCCCCCGTCGATCCCGATCGTCTGCCCGCTGATGTAGCCGGCCTGCTTCGAGCAGAGGAAGGCGCACAGCGCCCCGAACTCGGAGGGGTCGCCCGTCCGCTTCATGGGCAGGGAGCGCGCGTACTCCTCCATGTCGCCGCCGTGGAGGCTCAGCACGCGGTCGGTCAGGATCGAGTCCGGGGCCAGCATGTTGACCGTGATCCCGTTGGGGGCCAGCTCGGCCGACAGCGTCTTCGCCATCCCGGTCACCGCCGAGCGCAGCGAATTGGAGAGCAGGATGTTGGGGATCGGCTGCCGGACCGAGATCGAGGTCACGTAGACGATGCGCCCCTGGTCGGACACCTTCAGGTGCGGCAGCGCCAGCTTGGTCAGGCGCACCGCGCTCATCAGCGTCAGCTGGTAGGCGACGTCCCAGGCGGGGAGGTCGGTGGAGTCGAAGGTGCCGGGCGGCGGGCCGCCCGCGTTGACGACCAGGATGTCGAGCCCGCCCAGGGCCTTCACAGCGGCCTCGACCAGGGCCTGCACGTCCGCCTCGCGCGACACGTCGGCCACCGCCTGTCCGGCGGCTCCGATTTCCTGGGCGGTGGCGGCGATGCCGCTGGGGTCGCGGGAGGCGATGAAGACGAGGGCGCCTTCGGCGGCCAGGGCCTCGGCGCAGGCGCGCCCCAGCCCCTTGCTGGCGGCCGTCACCAGCGCACGCCGTCCTTTCAGCCCGAGATCCACGTCACCGGCAATTGTCTAGGAGGCGGCTCTTGTCTGCACGTACCAGGCGGTCACGTACGCGTAGCGGTCGCCGGGCTCGGCGACGGCGTCCATCTTCACGCCCCGCACCCGCTTCGTGACCGCGTAGAGGTAGTGCGGCTCGTAGAGGAAGACGGCCGGGGCCGCGTCCAGGATCAGCTCCTGGAAGTCGCTGTAGGCCTCGCGCCGGGTCTTGCGGTCGAGCGCCGCCCGGCCGTCCTCCAGGTCCTTGTCGATCAAGCCCTGGCGGGGCAGGCCGGCGAAGTTGATGGCGTCCTTCTCGGCGCCCGAGTGCCAGAGCGCGTAGGGGTCGGGGTCGGGGCCGTTGTCGAACGCCGCCAGCACCATCTGGTAGCGCCTGCCGACCAGGTAGCGGCCGACCAGGATGGAGGCCGGCACCGGGTCCACCTTCACCTCCACCCCGACCTCCCTCAGCTGGCGGCTGAGGATCTCCGCCTCCTGCCGGTAGGGGTAGGCGTCGGCGACCGTGAGGCTGACCGAGAACGCGGTCTGGCCCTTCGTCCGGCGCCCGTCGCTGCCGAGCATCCAGCCCGCCGCCTCCAGCGCCTTCTCGGCGGCCTTGGGGTCGTAGGGGTAGCGCTGCCCGAGCCCGGGCTCGTAGGCCCAGTCGGTGGGCGGGATGGGGCCGGGCGCGCTGTCGGCGCGCCGCATCAGGACGTCGTCGATCAGCTGCCGCCGGTCGACCGCCTGCACCAGGGCCTGGCGCACGCTGGCCGAGGCGAAGAATCCGCCCTCCGCGCCCAGGTTGAAGATCAGGGCCGTGTAGCCGTAGGTCCGCATCTCCTGGAGCTGGATGTCGGGACGCCGCGCCAGCGCGGCCAGCTGCGGCGGCAGCAGGCCGCCGGCCCCGTCCACCTGCCCGTCCAGGAGGGCGCCCAGGGCCTCGCTGGGCGACGGGTAGGCGCGGAAGATGAAGTGGTCGAGCAGCGGCGCCGGCGAGGCGTACGGGTTCCGCGCCAGCGTCACCACCTTGCCGTCGCGGGAGATCGACTCCACCTGGAAGGGGCCGGTCCCGAAGGCCTGGGCCGAGCTCTTGGGGCTGGCCGCGATCTGGCTCGGCGCCAGGCCGCCGAAGACGTGGCGGGGGATGATCCCGACCGCGAGCGAGGCCAGGAAAGGCGCGCTGGGGGCCTTGAGGGTGAACCTGACCTGATTGGGCCCCGAGCCCTCGACCTTGATCTGGCGCCAGTACGACGCCCCCGGCTCCTTGTACTCGGGATCTTGCAGGACGCGGAAGGTGAAGAGCACGTCCTCCGCGGTCAGCGCCCGGCCGTCGGCCCACCTGACGTCAGGGCGGACGTCGACCGTGTAGCTGAGGTGGTCGTCGGAGACCTTCCAGCCGGCCGCCAGGGCCGGCACCACCTCCTGGCTGGCGTCGATCGCGGTCAGGCCCTGGTAGATGAGACGCCCGATGTCGCGGGAGTTGTCCTCCTGCGCGAAGAGCGGGTTCAGGGGGCCGATGCTGCCGACCAGGGCCTCGGCCACCGAGCCGCCCTGCGCCGGGACCGGCTGGGCCAGCTCGAACGGCTGCGCGGAGCAGGCGGCGGCGAGCAGGAGCGCCGCGCCGGCCGCGCTACCTAGTCGCCGCCGCAGTATGCGTGCTGATCCAGATGTTGGCGACCGACGCCACCAGGAAGCCGGCCACCAGCACCCAGGTCGTCCAGTAGATCTGCCGCTCCAGGCCGCGGCGCGTCCGGTAGCCACCACCCAACCCCCCGTCGCCGCCGCCGATGGTGCCGCCCAGGCCGGTCGCCTTGGGCGTCTGCATCAGGACGCCGGCCATCAGGAGGACGGCGATCACCACCTCGACCACGACGAGCACGTTGCGGACCCTGTCCATCAAGGGGTGAGTCTACCCCGCCGTGCTGAAGCGCTCCTCGACGGCCTTCCAGTTGACGGTGTTCCACCAGGCGGCGACGTAGTCGGCGCGGCGGTTCTGGTACTTCAGGTAGTAGGCGTGCTCCCAGACGTCCACGCCCAGGATCGGAGTGGCGCCCTCCATGTAGGGGCTGTCCTGGTTGGGGTACGCCTTGATCGAGAGCTGGCCGCCCTGGCCGGCGATCAGCCAGCCCCAGCCGCTGCCGAACTGCCCGACCGCCGCCTTGGAGAGCTGATCCTTGAAGGCGTCGATGCCGCCGAAGGCCTTGTCGATGGCTGCCGCCAGGCTGCCCGAAGGGTGGCCGCCGCCGTTGGGGCCCATGAGGGTCCAGAAGATGGAGTGGTTCGAGTGCCCGCCGCCGCTGTTGCGGACCACCGTGCGGATGTCCTCGGGGATCGAGTTGATCTCGCGCAGCAGGTCCTCGATCGACCTGGAGCCGAGGTCGGGGTGCTTCTCGACGGCCCCGTTCAGGTTGGTGACGTAGGTCGCGTGGTGCTTGTCGTGATGGATCTCCATCGTCTGGGCGTCGAGGTGCGGCTCCAGGGCGTCGAAGCCATAGGGCAGCGGCGGGAGTTGGAAGGCCATGCGCTCAGTCCTCCGTATTTGCGGTCGTAGGGGCGGGACCTGTCCCGCCGGTTGTAGTTGTAGGGGCGGGACATGTCCCGC
>DATGVT010000159.1:0-1798 GCA_035300005.1 Candidatus Acidiferrales bacterium | reverse complement strand
GCTTCCGCAGGCTGGGGAGCACGTCCTCCAGCAGGGCCATTTCGTCGCAGCGGAGGACGTCGGTGGCGGCATGGTCGGGGTCCAGCCAGGCGGCGTCGGGGTCGATCAGGAAGGTTCGGGGGGCGGCCTGCGCCAGCCACTCGTTGAGCGGCCTGGAGGTTGGCGTCGCGCCCAGGCGGAGCACGAGGTCAGGCTGGTGCGCGGCAGCCCACCTCGGCACCCGAATCAACGGCTCGTAGGCCTCGACCAGGCCGGGCAGGCCAGCGCGCCGCAGCTGCGAGGACGGCTCCGCGAAGAGGGCGGCGCCGCTCAGCTGGAGGAGCCGTCCCAGAGGCTCGGCCAGCCGCTGGCCGGGGCGCAGCTCGCCCGCCACCACCAGCGGCCGCTCGGCCGCAACCAGCGCCGCCGCCAGCTCCTTCGCACCCACCGCCGCGCGCGGACCGGTGGCGATCCGCGGGGAGGGCGCCGGCAGCGGTGCCGGGGGCCGTCCCGGCTCCGGGGTGAGCGGCTCCCGAAAGGGTAGGTTCAGGTGCACCGGGCCGGCCGGCGGGCCGGTCGCCTCCGCCAGCGCCCGCGCCGCCAGCCGCCGCCAGAGTCCCGGCTCCGTCTCGGTCGGGGGACCAGGGTCGAAGCTCCACCGGACCGCACCGCCGTAGATGCGCGCCTGGTCGATCGCCTGGTTGGCGCCCACCCCCCGCAGCTCGGGCGGCCGGTCGGCGGTCAGGACCAGCAGTGGCGTCCGCGAGTGGAAGCCCTCGACCACGGCGGGATGGAACTCGGCGGCGGCGGTCCCAGAGGTACAGAGCAGCGCCACGGGCCGGCCCGTGGCCTTGGCCAGGCCGAGCGCGAAGAAGCTCCCGCTGCGCTCGTCGACCTGCATGAAGACGTGGATGCCGGGGTGGCGCGCGAGAGCCATCGCCAGCGGCGCCGAGCGGGAGCCGGGCGAGACGCAGGCGTGTTCCAGGCCCTGGGCGGCCAGCTCGTCGACGAAGGTGGCCGCGAAGGACTGAGCTACGTCCATGCGACGATCGCTAAGTGCCGTTCCTGAACCTCGACGACGTGCACCTGCACTACGTCGACGCCGGGCAGGGCACGCCGGTGACGCTGCTGCACGGGTTTACACAGACAGCCAACAGCTGGAAGGAGCTGGCCGGCAAGCTGCCGGCCGGCTACCGCTGGCTGGCCCCTGACATCCGGGGCCACGGCCGGACCCAGGTGCGGCCCGGCGAGCCGTACACCATGGACGCCTGCACCGCCGACGTCCTCCGCCTCTGGGACTCCCTGGGCGTGGAGCGCAGCCACCTGGTCGGCTACTCGATGGGCGGCCGGCTCGCCCTCCACCTGGCCGCCCAGCACCCCGAGCGGCTGCTCAGCCTGGCCACGATCGGGGCCCACGCCGGCCTGGAGGAGGAGACGCGCGAGGGCCGGGTCGCCGGCGACGAGGAGCTGGCGGCCCGGATCGAGAAGGAGGGCATGGATCCCTTCGTCACCTACTGGTCCGCCCTGCCGCTGTTCGAGGGCCTGGACCGTCGCGGGCCGGCTTTCCAGGCGGGCCTGCGCGCCGACCGCATGGCCAACCGGCCGGCCGGGCTGGCCGCCTCGCTGCGCGGCATGGGCGCCGGCGCCATGGAGCCGGTCTGGAGCCGGTTGGCGGGCGTCAGCTGCCCGGCCCTGTTCATCGCCGGCGCCTTGGACCACGGGTACGCGGCGCAGGCCCGGCGCCTGGCGGCGGCCGTCCCCGGCAGCAGGTACGAGCTGGTAGCCCGCGCCGGTCACGCCGCCCACCTCGAGCGTCCGG
>DATGVT010000158.1:0-11752 GCA_035300005.1 Candidatus Acidiferrales bacterium | reverse complement strand
GCGGCCGGCCCCGAGCGCTTTGGCCATCTGGATGGAGGCGCTGCCCAGTCCGCCCGCCGCCGCGGTGACCAGCACCCGTTCGTCGGGGCGGACGCGGGCGACCTCCTCCAGCGCGAAGAACGCGGTCAGAGTCACCAGCAGGAACGCGCCCGCCACTTCGAGATCGAGGCCGTCGGCCTCGAAGACGAAGCGCCGGTCCGCCACCGCCAGCTCCGCGTAGCCGCCGGCCGGCAGCAGCGCCAGCAGCGGGCGGCCGGTCCCGGCTTCCCGGCCGGCCACCTCCAGGCCGGGCACGAAGGGCGGTGGCGGCGAGCCGGCGTACTGGCCGCGGGTGGCATGGACGTCGGCGAAGTTGACGCCGGCGCTGGCGACCTGGATCAGGACCTGGCCCGGTCCCGCCTCGGGATCCGGCCGCTCCTGCAGCTCCAGCACCTCAGGGCCTCCGGGCCGGGTGGCGACTACCGCCTTCAGCTTGCCACCCCGGCCAGCTCGGAGTTGTCCAGGGGCAGGCGGACGGCGCGGACGCCGATGGCGTCCCGGATGGCGTTGGCGACCGCGGCCGGGCCGGGTATGGCGGGCGGCTCCCCCACGCCCTTGGCCCCGAACGGCCCCACCGGCGAGGGCACCTCCACCAGCTCGACCTGGATGTCCGGCACCTGGTCGATGCTGGGCAGCCCGTAGTCCAGGAAGCTGCCGGTTCGCAGCTGGCCGTCCTGGTCCCAGTGCAGGTGCTCCCCCAGCGCCCGCCCCACCGCCTGCACGGTGCCGCCGTGGATCTGCGCCTCCACCTCAGGCGGGTTCAGGGCCCTGCCCACGTCCTGGATGGCGGCGAAGCCGGTCAGGCGGAAGCCGCCGGTCTCCCGGTCCACCTGCACGCGAGCCAGCTGGACGGTGAACATCGGCGACTGCTGGGTCACGGCCGTGCGGCCGTGGCCGTGGACGGGCGCGTAGCGACCGCCGAACTGCATGGCCAGCCCCGCCAGGTGGCCGATCGCCTGCGCCCGCCCGGGCACCCCGGAGACCCGCACCTGGCCGTCCTCGACGACCAGGTCCTCGACCGCGGCCTCCATCTCCTCGGCCGCGATCTCCAGCAGCTGCTTGCGGGCCTCGGCGGCCGCCATCTGCACCGCCGGGCCGACCGTGTAGATGATCTTGCTGCCGCCGGCCATGCCCGCGTAGGGCGCGTTGCCGGTGTCGCCCGACTCGACGCGCACCCGGTCCAGGCCGACCCCGAAGGTCTCGGCGGCGACCATGGCCAGCGCGGTGTCGCTGCCGGTGATGTCCTGGGTGCCCAGCTGCAGGATCAGGGTGCCGTCCGGCTCCACCCGGCAGCCGGCCGCCGCCGGCTCCCGGCCGCCGCCCCAGCCGCCGACCGCGACGCCGACGCCCTCGCCCTCGGCCCGCGGCGTGCTGTAGAGGGGATGCCGCCGTGCCCGCTCCAGGCACTCGACCAGGCCGATCCTCGGCCAGCGGACGCCGTCCGGCCGCAGATCGCCCTCACGGGCGGCGTTGCGCAGCCGGAGGTCGATCGGGTCCTGGCCCAGCTTGCGGGCGAGCTCGTCCAGCGCGGACTCCAGGGCGAAGTAGGCCTGCGGCGCGCCCGGCGCGCGGTAGGCACCGACCGGGGTCTTGTGGGTGGCCACGTCGTAGCCGGTGAAGTCGAGGTTCGGGATGCGGTAGGTGCCACCCAGGAAGATCCCGGCCAGCCCGGCCAGGCCGCCCTGCCCGGCGCCGTTGTCGAAGACGACCCGCGCCCACAGCGCCTTCAGGTTGCCCTCGCCGTCGGCGCCCAGCTTCAGGTCGGCGATCATGGCCGGCCCGCCGCGGCCCATGAGGAACTCCTCACTGCGGGTGAGCGCGAGCTGCACCGGCCGGCCCAGCCGCCGGCTGAGGATGATCACCAGCGGCTCCAGCAGGCAGATCTTGCCGCCGAATCCCCCGCCGACCTGAAGCGGCACGACCCGGATCCGGCTCTGCGGCTCGCGCAGCATGGCGGCCGCCGTCCGGCGGGCGAGGAAGGCGCCCTGGGTCGAGGTCCAGACGGTGACGCCGCCGTCGGGCTCCGCCCGCGCGATCGAAACATGCGTCTCCAGGAAGCCCTGGTGCACCGCCGGCACCAGGTAGCGGCCCTCGACGGTCGCCTGGCAGTCCTTGAAGGCGGCGTGGGCGTCGCCCTGCTCGAAGTGAACCTGGGAGGTGACGTTGGGCGCCTTCTCGGCCTCCGCCCGCGCGGCGGTGGCGGTGCCGTGGGCGCCGGCGTCGTCCAGCGCCGAGTCGTGGCTCTCGAGGACGTGCGGGGCGTCCTCCCGCATCGCCAGCTCGGGATCGACCACGGCCGGCAGCGGCTCGTACTCGACCTCGACCACGGCGGCGCCGTCGGCAGCCTGCTCTTCTGTCTCGGCCACGACCACCGCGACCGGCTGGCCGGCGTAGTAGACCTTCTCTCGGGCCAGCGGCTGGTCCGGCCCGGGGGCGTCGATGTCGCCCAGGTCGGCCCCGGTCAGCGCCAGCAGCACGCCCGGCACCCAGCTCGCCTGGCTGACGTCGATCCGCTTCAGGCGCGCGTGGGGGTGGGTGCTGAGGACCAGCCGGGCATGAGCCAGCGCGGGCAGCTGAAGGTCCGCGGTGTACTGCACGGCGCCAGTGACCTTGGCCCGGCCTTCCAGGCGTCGCTGTCCGGTCCCCACCACCCCCACCCCGCCATCATATTCAGCGTGGCTGGGGGGAGCCCGCGGGGGGCGGCCGGAGTGAATCGGGCCGACCTGGTCGTCTTCGGCGCCTCCGGCGACCTGGCCCGTCGCAAGCTGCTGCCGGCCCTCGGCAGCCTGGCCAGCCGGGACGGGCAGTCGGTGCGGGTGATCGGCGCCGGCCGCTCGGAGCTCTCCACCAGCGAGTTCCGCGACCTGGTGCAGGGATCTGTCGGCAGCCCCGAGCTGGCCCGAGAGGCCGAGTGGCTGCGGGTCGACTACGGACGGCCTGAAACCTACCGGCAGCTGGCCGAGCTGCTCCGGGCCTCGCGGCTGGTCATCTACTACCTGGCGACGCCGCCGGCCACCTTCGAGCCGATCCTGGCCGGGCTGGGCGCGGCCGGCCTCGCCCGGAAGGGAGATCCCGACTGCCGGATCGTAGTCGAGAAGCCCCTCGGCCACGACCTTCGGAGCGCGCGCGAGCTGAACGCCCGGCTGGCCGAGTCTTTCAACGAGGAGCAGGTCTTCCGCATCGACCACTACCTGGCCAAGGACACGGTCCAGAACCTGCTCGCGCTCCGCTTCAGCAACTCGCTCTTCGAGCCGGTCTGGAACCGCACCCTGGTGGAGACCATCCAGATCACGGTCGCCGAGGAGGAGGGGATCGGCGGCCGGGCCGGCTACTACGACAGCATCGGGGCGGTGCGGGACATGGTCCAGAACCACGTCCTCCAGGTGCTGGCCCTGGTGACGATGGAGCCCCCGACGACGTTCGACTACGACTACGTCCGGCGCGCGAAGCGGATGCTGCTGCGCGGCGTGCAGGCCCTCGACCCGCAGCAGGCGGTCCGTGGCCAGTACGACGGATACCTGGAAGAGCAGGGCGTCGCCCGCGGCTCCCGGAGGGAGACCTACGCCGCCGCCCGGGTCCGGATCGAGAACTGGCGCTGGGACGGAGTCCCGATCTTCATCCGCACCGGCAAGGCGCTCCGCCGCCCGCTGACCGAGGTCATGGTCAAGCTGCGGGACGCGCCTCACCTCCGAATCGGTGGCCAGCGCCAGCGCGGCATCCCCACGCTGCTCTTCATCCGCATCCAGCCCGACGAGGGGATCACGCTCCGGATCGGGGCCAAGCGCCCGGGCTCCCGCTTCGAGATGATCCCGGCCGGGATGAAGCTGGAGTACGCGCGGCTGACCAGGGCGCCGCTGCCCGAGGCCTACGAGAACGTGATCAGCGAGGTTCTGGCCGGCGGGCACTCGGCGTTCCCCAGCGGAGAGGAGATCGAGCTCTCCTGGGAGGTCGTGGACCCGCTGCTGGAGGCCTGGGAGGCGGGTGGGCATCCGGAGGTGTACGCGCAGGGATCCTGGGGGCCGGAGTCGGCCGACGACCTGGTCCGCTCCCATGGCCTGCGCTGGCTGGTGTCGGGAGACGAGCCGGGGACGGCGTGATGACGAGAGCTGCGTTGCACAGGTGAGCCGAGGTCAAGGAACGGGTGGCCCGGCTAGGAGCGCATCGTCTGATGCGTGACGACGGCGGGCCGGGTTCCCGTGACGCAGAGATCGGCCGCATGGGCGACGCAGATCCGGCAGCACCGCCGGCTCCGGGTCGTCATGAGCCAGGGACGGCGTGAGCTAGATGCCCAGGCGATCCATCCGCGACCTGCTGCACGTGCGCCCGGACGGCCGGGCACCGGCCCTGGCGGTCGATCCCGCCGACACCCGCGGCCTCAAGCGCAAGCTGGCCGAGGCCGAGCACCTGGAGGACCAGGTCCGGCTCTCCCAGCTCCAGGAACGGCTCCTCGCCGAAGCCCGGAGGTCGCTGCTGGTCGTCTTCCAGGGCATGGACATCAGCGGCAAGGACGGCGCCATCCGCCACCTGAACGGCTTCCTCGACCCGCAGGGCGTCCGGGTCCTGACCTTCCGGCCCGGCCCGGCCGAGGCCAGGGGTGGGTTCCTGGACCGGGTGCGAAGGCAGCTGCCGGCCCCGGGCGAGGCCGTCATCTGCAACCGGTCCTACTACGAGGAGCTGGTCCTGGGGTGGGTCCGCGAGGGCCTTCCAGAGCCGGCTTTCAGGCGCCGCTGCCGCCAGGTGAACCGCTTCGAGGCCGCCCTGGCCGCTCGTGGCACCACGCTGGTCAAGCTCTTCCTCCACATCTCCCTTCAAGAGCAGCGCCGGCGCCTGCTGGTGAGGCTGCAGGACCCGGCCAAGCGCTGGAGGTTCGACGAGGCTTCGATCCTGGAGCCTCCCGAGTGGGATGTCTACCAGCGGGCCTACGCGGCGATCCTCGCCCACACCTCGACCGCGGTCGCGCCCTGGTACACGGTTCCCGCCAACAAGCGGTGGTACCGCAACTGGGCGGTGACCGAGATCGTCATCGAGACGCTGGAGGAGATGAACCCTCGCTACCCGCAGCCGAAGCTGAACGTGTCCCGGCTGATGCGGCGCCTGCGGGCCGGGCCTGGATGAGGCAACGCGGCTGGGGCACCGCGTAACTACTCCTGGCGGTTGAAGGCGACCACCGCGCCGACCATCAGGATCGCACCCAGGCCGCCCACCACGAACACTTCGTCGAGGACTGTCATGGTGTGCCCGAAGAGGCTGACGCCGAGACCGAGGCCGCTGCCCAGGAAGACCTGGCGGATGGCGTCCACCCCGTAGGTCAGCGGGTTGATCTTGGAGATCACCTCCATCCAGGTGGGCACGTCGTTGACCGGAAAGAAGACGCCGGCCAGGAAGATGAGCGGGAAGATCAGGATCTGGATGATGATTTGAAAGCCCTGCTGGGACTGCATGAAGGACGCGATCAGGATGCCGAGTCCGGACAGGCCCAGCGACAGGATGATCACGATCGGGATCAGCGCCAGGACCAGCTTCAGGCTGAGGGGCACGCCCACGATCGGCGCCAGGACCAGCATCATCAGCGCCTGAACCAGGGCCACCAGGGTCCCGCCGAGGGCCTTGCCGAGGACGATTCCAGTGCGGCCCAGGGGGGCGACCAGGATCTCCCTCAGGAAGCCGAACTCTCGGTCCCAGACGACCGAGATGCCGGCGAACAGAGAGCTGGTCAGGACGTTCATGGCGATGATGCCCGGATACATGAACTGGATGTAGTTCACGTTCCGCGCCAGCGGGCCCATCACCTTCGTGAAGCCGGCTCCGAAGATGACCAGGAAGATCAGCGGCATCGCGAAGCTGGACAGCATGCGCGAGCGCTCGCCGACGAAGCGCAGGATCTCTCGGTAGGCGACCACCCAGGTGCCGCGCCAGATCTCGCTCACCGGCGCCACATCCGCATGCCCTGCAGGAGCATCTCCTTCTGGTCCAGCTCGGAGTCGCGGATCTCGTGGCCGGTCAGGGTGAGGAAGACGTCCTCCAGGGTCGGCCGCCGGAGCCCGACCGAGAGGAGGCGCTGCGAGAAGCTGCGCACGAAGTCGGGCAGGAAGGCTTCGCCCGCGGCCACGTGGAATCGCACCTCACCGTCCTGGATCACCGTCTCGACCTGGTAGCGGTCGCGCACCTCAGCGGCGGCGGCCGCGTTGTCAGGGCTGGAGAGGGTGACCAGGTCGCCTCCGACCGCGTCCTTGAGCCCGTCCGGGGTGTCGAGAGCCACGATGCGGCCGTGGTCGATGATCGCGATCCGCCCGCAGTTTTCGGCCTCGTCCATGTAGTGAGTGGTCATGAAGATGGTCAGGTGCTCCTGCCGCCGCAGCTCATGGAGGTAGTTCCAGATGTGGCGGCGGGTCTGCGGATCGAGGCCCAGGGTCGGCTCGTCCAGGAACAGCACCCGCGGATGGTGGAGCAGGCCACGCGCGATCTCCAGGCGGCGCTTCATGCCCCCTGAGTAGGCGCGCACGCCGCCCTTCCGGCGGTCGTAGAGCTCGACCATCGTCAGCAGGTCCTTGATGCGCTGCTCGCGTACCGAGGCCGGGATCCCGTAGGCGTAGCCGTGAAAGCGCATGTTCTGCTCGGCGGAGAGGTACTCGTCGACGGTCGGGTGCTGGAAGACGAGACCGATCGAACGGCGGACGTCGCTCCGCTGGCGAGCTACGTCATAGCCGTTGACCCGGGCGCTGCCGCGGGAGGGGCGCAGGAGGGTGCAGAGCATGTTGATGGTCGTCGTCTTGCCGGCGCCGTTGGGCCCCAGGAAGCCGAAGACCTCGCCTTCCTCGACCTCGAAGGAGACGCCCCTGACCGCCTCGATGGCGCCAAAGGTCCGGGCAAGCTCCTGGACCTCGATCATGCTCATGGGAACCGGGCCTGTAGCTAGCCCTTCTCGACCAGGGCCAGGACCCGGCAGGGGCTGCCGGACCCGCTCACGATCTTCAGCGGCAGGACCACGATGACCGCCCCCGTGGGCGGCAGCCGGGCCAGGTTGGCCAGCTGAGTCAGCCCGTACTTGTCCCGGCCCAGCAGGTACTGGTGGCAGGGGAAGGCCGGCTCGAAGGAGTGGGCCTTGCCGGCGTCGGTCCCGACCGTCTCCACGCCCAGCCCCACGATCGGCGCCTCCTCGGCCAGCCAGCGGGCGCACTCGGGCTCGATGCCCGGGGTGTGCGGTCCGGACTGGTCGGCGTTCAGGAAGCGCTGCTGGTCGTGAGCGCGCGCGTCCCAGCCCGTCCGGTAGAGGAGCCAGCCCCCCTCCGGCAGCTGGCCGTGCTGCTTCTCGAAAGCCCGGATGTCGTCCACCGAGAGCAGGTAGTCGGGGTCACGCGAGGCCTCTTCGGAGCGGTCGATCACGACCGCCGGCCCGATCAGCCTCTCCACCGGCACCTGGGCGACGTCCTGGCCGTCGCGCCCGCTGACCCAGTGGATGGGGGCGTCGAAGTGGGTGCCGGTGTGCTCGCCGCTCGCGAACCAGTTCCAGTACCAGGCCGGTCCGCGATCGTCGTACCTGGAGATCTCGTGCAGCTGGAACGCAGGCGTGTTGGCGAAGGGTGGCGGCAGCTGGATGATCGGGGTCGTTTCCGAGAGCGGCTGGGTGAGGTCGACGACCTCCATCGAGCCGGACCGCAGCGCCTTGACGAGACCCGCGAGCGCCCCCATTCGTTCCGATTGTAGAATCGCGGCCGAGCAAGGGAGATACTCCTTCGGGAGTGCCTTCGGTACGGACCAGCTCGGGGGGCGTGCACATCCGTGAAGGCGGAACCCCCGCGTACGTCCGGGTGCTCGCCTGCGGCGGCTTCAAAGCCCCTCTCCCTTGCTCACTTAGAATCCCTCCCCGCTGGCGGGGAGTCCGGCGCCGGTGAGCCGCCCGCCGGGGCGGGGTTAGGGAGGGGACGAGAAATCTTGCGCTGCCGTGCCCACAGCTGAAGCCCTGCTCGAGCCCCGGCTCTGGTCCGACCTGCTGGCGGAGTGCGAGCAGCGCTACGCGCAGAGGCGTGCCCGGCTGAATGCCTACCGCGCGCTGGTCGAGTCCGGTGCCGCGCTCCGGCTGGCCCGCGCCTACGCGACCGGCGCCTACGAACCGGGACTGCCCAGCCGGCACCGGCTCAACCGGGCCGGCGGCCGGCGAAAGGTCGTCTACCGTTTCGAGCCCGAGGACGACCTGCTGTTCAAGGCGCTGAACCGGGTTCTCATGCCCGGGCTGGAAGCGGACCTTTCGCCCGACTGCCACTCATTCCGGCCCGGGCGCGGCGCCCGCAGCGCGTTCGGCCGGCTGCTGGCAGACCCCGACCTCGGTCGCAAGCACTGCCTGCGGCTGGACGTGCGCGACTACTTCAACCAGATCGACCCCACCGACCTGCTCGCGTCATTGCCGGCTTTGATGCGTCATGACGCGCCGCTGCTGCGCCTGCTGGAGCGCACCCTGCTGCGGCCGCTGGTTCTCAGCCAGGGTCGCGAGGAGATCGTCGCCCGCAAGGGCGTCATGGCGGGCACGCCCCTGGCCCCGCTTCTCTCCAACCTCTACCTGCGCGGCCTGGACCGGGAGCTGCGCGGGGCCGGCCTGACCTACGCCCGCTACTCGGACGACCTGATCGTCTTCGGGTCGACGGCCGAGGTTGCCGCCGCCGAGGCTCGCGTCCGGGAGCACCTGGACAGCCGCGGCCTCGAGGTCAACCCGGAGAAGACGAGGTGGGTGCAGCCCGGCCGGCCCTGGGAGTTCCTGGGCCTGGCCTGGCAGGCCGGCCGGCTCGACCTCAGCCGGCACAGCGCAGCCAAGCTGCGCGCCAAGGTCCGCCGCCTGGCGCGCCGCTGCGACCGCCGGCGGCGCCGGCACGGGCGCACCGGGCTCCAGGCGGCCCAGGCGATGCTGCGGCGGCTGAATCGGAAGCTCTACGGAGCCGGCGGGCAGCGCTCGGAGTTCAACTGGGCCACCTGGTTCTTCCCGCTGCTGAGCGGGGACGGCACGCTGCGGGCGCTGGATGGGCACCTGCAAGAGCAGGTTCGCTTCGCCGCCACCGGACGCCACGAGCGCCGCAACCATCGCGCCCTGCCCTACGCCGACCTTCGCCGCCTGGGCTACCTGCCGCTGGTGGCGGCCTTTCACGCCTTCCGGCAGGGCGGCGGAGCCTACGCCGCCCTGCTGGCCAAGAGGGTTCTGACCTAGACTCGGGAACCCACCGCCGAGCCGGCGCCGGTCCCGCTCTTGCCGGGGACCAGCTCGCCGCGGTTCGGGTATAGGTAGATGATCAGCCCCGCAAAGATGATCGCCATCACGAAGGAGATGATGTTGAAGCCGCCCACGCCAGTGGTGGCGGTGACCAGCTCATAGAGCACGTCCAGGATGCAGTAGAAGATGGCAAGCCGCGCCCAGCTCGGGTGCATTCGCGGGTTGAACCCGGAGAGGGCGATGCCTGCCCCAAGGGCGATCCCGGCGACTGAGGCGCGCACGCCGAAATAGGTATCGAAGGGGAAGAGTACCGTCGCCGGCGTGCTCAACGCCGAGCCGACGATCAGGATCACCCCCATGACGATCATCACGATGTTCAAAGCCAGCTGGTTCCACTTTTTCATCTAGCAGAAGCCTCCTTGGTGCCGGTGGGGCGGCAACAGATTAATGCCTGCACACGGGAATCCAGCCCCTATTTGTGAAGTTTTCAGCCAGGTGGAGACTCGCGCCCTGGGCAGTTTGCGGGTGTCGGTGGTCGGTCTGGGGACCAACAACTTCGGCAGCCGGATCGACGCGAAGCAGGCGAAAGCGGTCGTCCATGCGGCCCTCGACCATGGGGTCACGTTCATCGACACCGCCGAGGTCTACGGCGGCGGCGAGAGCGAGCGCATGATCGGCGCGGCCCTCCGGGGACGTCGAGAGCAGGCCGTCATCGCCACCAAGTTCCGGGGCGAGGGCACCCGGACCCGGATCCGGGAGGCGGTCGAGGGCAGCCTCAGGCGGCTGCGGACCGACCGCATCGACCTCTACCAGATGCACAACCCCGACCCCGGCACCCCGCTCGAGGAGACGCTGCCAGCCCTGGCCGAGCTGGTGCGGGAAGGCAAGGTCCGGGAGATCGGGTGCTCGAACTTCGCCGGCTGGCAGATCGCGGACGCCGACTGGACTTCCCGCACGCTGGACCTGCCGCGCTTCGTCTCCGCGCAGAACCATTACAGCCTGCTCGAGCGGGGCGCCGAGCGGGAGGTGGTCCCGGCCAGCCTCCGCTTCGGGTTGGGCCTCATCCCTTACTTCCCGCTCGCCAGCGGGCTCCTGACCGGCAAGTACCAGAGGGGGCAGCCCCCGCCGGTGGGCTCACGGCTGGCCTCCAGCCCCCGCGCCTCCACGCTCCTGACCGACTCCAACTTCGACAAGATCGAGGCCCTCGAGAGGTTCGCCGGCGAGCGCGCGACGTCGCTGCTGGCGGTCGCCATCGGCGGCCTGGCGGCGATGCCGGCGGTGGCTTCTGTGATCGCGGGGGCGACCTCACCCGACCAGGTGGCCGCCAACGCGGCCGCCGGAGCCTGGCGTCCCGGTCCCGAAGACCTGGAGAAGCTGGCCGCAGGCTGAGCCTCACGCCCGCCCCCTCTTCAGTGCAGGGGGTAGGCCAGCTTCAGCTCCACCTTGCCGCCGTGCTCACGGACCTCGAAAGGCGGCTGCCGGAAGGTGGCCGGGCCCCGCCGCACCCTGCCGTCCCGGACGCAGAAACGGGAGCCGTGCCAGGGGCAGGTCACCACGTCGCCATCCAGCTCGCCCTCCTCCAGGGGGCCGCCCGCGTGGGAGCACACGCTGCCGATCGCGTACAGGCGCCCCTGGTGCCGCAGGACGAGCGCCGTCATGTCGCCCGCCCTGACCTTCTTCGGCTTCCCCTCGGCGAATTCCTTCGCCGAACCCACGGCCACGAAGTCCTCCGGGCCCTGGGCGTACGCGTTGTGGTTGACCCCCGTGCCCAGGCCGAAGGTCAGGTGGCCTCCGAAGTAGGCTCCGAACGCCCCGACCAGCGTCGCCAGGGTGGCCAGGGCGACGGCCAGCGGGAAGGTGGCGGGGCCGCCCAGCCGCAGGAGGAGGGCCAGGGCCTCGACCAGAATGACCGCGGTCATGAGCAGGCCGTGGGTGAGGGCCACCCGGCGCTCCTGCTCGTAGGTCTCGTGGAAGTCGGTGTAGCCGGCCACCGCGGCCAGGAGGGCCGAGAGCACCCCGACGATCATGGCGATGTCGCCCGCCAGCGGCGGCACTCGCGGAGTGGCCAGCGCTAGGAGGTAGGCGACCACGGCCACCGACCAGGCCCCCAGCGGCACGTCGGTGAGTGCGGGGTGCAGCGGATGTCCGAGGACCGTCGTGCCGTGCATCAGCGTCTTCAGCCACTGCCCTGGCGTACCCAGCGCGCCGTAGATCCCGCCCACCAGCTTCTGGATGAAATCGGCCCAGGCGTCCATCCACTTCTGGCCCCGGATCCAGCGGTCGAGAAGCGGCTCCTTCAGCTCAGCCATGCAGATACCCCCGCTCATAGTGTGACCAGAGGATCGAGCTCGTTCGATAATGGGCTGAATCTAAGCGTGGGGGTGGCTACATGGCGGCTGGCGAGAGCGTCTACCGCGTAACCGAGGTCATCGGCACCAGCAGGGAATCCTGGGAAGCGGCGGCCAGGCACGCGGTGGAGACCGCCGGGCGCACGGTCCGCGACCTCCGCGTGGCGGA
>DATGVT010000157.1:0-1812 GCA_035300005.1 Candidatus Acidiferrales bacterium | reverse complement strand
ATCGATGCTGCTTACCGGGCCAAATACCGCCGATACGCCGGAAGGATTCTCAACAGCGTTCTGACCCCGGAGGCGCGATCCACGACGATCAAACTCGTGCCGCGCTCCGCCGGATCGTAGGTGGCTAGAAGCCCTACTCGTCCTCGATCTGGTTGAACATCAGCGAATCCTGGATCTCGTACAGGAGGTCCATGGCCTCGACCACCGAGACAATCTTCCGCTGCTCGGCCGCCGCCGCCGAGCTGTCCGCCAGCAGCTGGTCGACCGCGGTCGAAAGCACGGCCGGCAGCTTCTGCTCGTCGGCCAGGTTCAGCATCTCGAGCTCATTCAGAAGGCGGTCGATGTACCGCATCTTGTTGCGCCGCGCG
Source organism: Candidatus Acidiferrales bacterium (assembly GCA_035300005.1). Lineage (GTDB taxonomy): Bacteria > Chloroflexota > Dormibacteria > Dormibacterales > Dormibacteraceae > DATGVT01. Next base: position 1,444 of record DATGVT010000157.1, on the reverse strand, counting down.
TACTTCTCCTCACGCTGCCGGCGGTCGCGCTCGAACGACTCCTCGATGGCCAGGTTGGCCTGCTCGATCATCTTCTCAAGTCCCCTCGCGAGACCATTTTAGGCGGGGTCCCGACTTTGTCAAGAACACCCTTGAATAAATCCCCAAACCCCTGTGCTAACATCCCCGCCCAGCCGCCCAAAGTATGTCTCCTGTCGCCGCCGCCCGCTCGACCCGGATGGAGGTCCTGGAACTGCTCCGGCGCAAGCAGGCGGCCAGCGCCGAAGCCATCGCCACCGAGCTTGGGGTCACCCCCAACGCGGTGCGGCAGCACCTCGCTCACCTGGAGGACGACGGCTTCGTCAGGAGCGAGCCCGTCCGCAGCAAGCGAGGCCGCCCGCTGCTGCTCTTCTCGCTCACCGAGAGGGCCCATCAGGTCTTCCCCAAGCGCTACGGGCAGCTGGCGACCATGGTGCTGACCGAGGTCCAGGAGATACACGGCCCGGAGGCGCTGGACGAGATCTTCCGGCGGGTCGCCGACCGGCACGCCGACGCCATCGAGGGTGACCTGGAGGGCCTCGACTTCGACCGGAAGCTGAAACGCCTGGTGGCCTGGATCGGCCGCGCCGGCACCCTGGCAGTCAGCGAGGAGACGGCGGACGGCGTCCAGATCGCCATTCACAACTGCCCCTTCCGGAACACGGCCCTGAAGTTCCCGCAGGTCTGCACGATCACGCCACAGCTGATCGCGCGCTTGCTGGGGGCGCCGGTCTCCCAGGCCAGCTCCATCCATCGCGGCGAGTCCTACTGCTCATTTGTCGTCCAGCGGCCGGCGGCTGCCGACCCTCAGTAGCGCCCAGGCCCGAGCCGCCGACGCCCTCGTCGGCGAACGCTTCGGGATTCCCATCGACTGGCTGATGGCGGCCGCGGGCTGGCAGGTGGCCCGCATGTGCCGGGGCCGCACGGCGGTGGTCTGCGGCCGCGGCAACAACGGGGGCGACGGGCTGGCCGCCGCGCGGCACCTCTACCGTTGGGGACGCCTGCAGAGCGTGGCCTGCATCGACCCCGAGGCGCTGACCGGCCCCGCCGCGCGGCAGGCGGAGGCGCTGCGGAGGCTGGGGATCCCGATCCGCACCGACCTCGACCTGGCCGGTGCCCAGGTGGCGGTCGACGCGCTGCTCGGGACCGGACTCGCGCGCGCGCCGGAGGGCCGTTACGCGGAGTGGATCCGCGCCCTGAACGCGGCGACAGTCCGCGTGGTCGCGGTCGACCTGCCCTCCGGGCTGGAGGCAGACAGCGGGCGGGCCCACGACCCCGCTGTGGAGGCGGACCTCACGCTGACCCTTGGCCTCCCCAAGCCCGGGCTCCTGGAGGCAGACGGGCCGCGGCTGAGCGGCGAGGTCTGGGTGGCCGACATCGGAGTCCCCTTCGAGGCCTACGCTGCGCAGGGCGTGGAGGTCCCACC
>DATGVT010000156.1:0-2347 GCA_035300005.1 Candidatus Acidiferrales bacterium | reverse complement strand
CGCCGACTTCAACCATGTCCACCTGGGCGATCGTCTGGTCTCCCTGGGCACGCTGGACAAACCTTCGCTGGTCGTGGTCGGCGAGGCAGTCGACATCGACGAGGGCGACGCCGAGCTCAGCTCCCAGTCCGCCTGGGTGGCCTCCTCGCAGCTGCCGCTGCTGGCGCCCGACTGGGGCTACAAGATGGTCTACCGCTTCGCCCACGCTCCCAGTGAGTCGGAGCTGAGGGACCAGGTCGCCCGGCTGGAATCCGCGCTCGCGCCCGGCGCCGTGCAGTTCTCGCTCAACTACATCCTGCTGAAGCGCGTCTTCAACATCACCAACCAGCTGGTGCTGACCTTCCTGCTCGCCTTCGGGATCTTCGCGCTCCTGGCCTGCGCAGCCACCGTCGCCAACCTGGTCAGCGGCATCGTCATCGCCAGCTACCGGGAGATCGGCATCCTGAAGGCGGTCGGCTTCACTCCATTCCAGGTGGTGGGGACGCTGGTCGGCCAGATGCTGGTGCCGTCGCTGGTGGGCTGCGTCCTGGGCATCCCCGCCGGCGTCGCGCTCAGCATCCCCCTGGTGGACAGGGCCGCGGCCAGCCTGGCGCTGCCTTCCGAGCCGCCGTTCGCCCCCGCCATGGCCCTCCTCACCCTGGTGGCCGTGATCGCGGTGGTCCTGCTGGCCGCCGCGGTGCCCGGCCTGCGGGCGGGGAGGCTCAGCGCAGTGGGCGCGATCTCGTTGGGCAGCGCGCCCGCAGGCGGCCGCCGCTCCCTGGTGGGTGCGTTGCTCCGAAGGCTGCCGCTGCCCCGGCCGCTCGCGCTCGGCTCCGGCGACGCCTTTGCCCGGCCGCTGCGCGCCGCGCTCACCGTGCTCGCCGTCCTGGTCGGCGTCACCACCCTCGTCTTCGCCACCGGCCTCCGCACCAGCACGGAGCGATTCGTAGGCGTCACCTTCGGCAGCAGCACCGACGTCACGGTCCAGCGGGGAAACGCGTATCCAGACCAGAAGGTGATGGCCACCCTCGAGGCCCAGCCGGAGACCGATTTCATAGTGGGCCTGGCCGGCAGCGGCGTGGCGGTGCCCGGCGTGGCCGACCCGGTCAACGTCTTCGCCTACCGCGGGGACTCGGCCCGGCTCGGGATCCCCGTCATCCGCGGACGCTGGCTCAATGCGCCCGGGGAGGTCGTCGCCCCCCGCGCCACCCTGGAAGAGGCCCATCTGCAGATCGGTGACCACTTCCAGGGAATGATCCACGGCCAGCCCGTCCAACTGCAGGTCGTCGGGGAGATCTTCTCGTTCAACAACCTCGGCCACGAGGTGGACATGGACTTCTCGACGCTGGCCCCGGCCGCGCCCGACGCGCAGCCGACCTACTACCTGGTCAAGCTCCGGCCGGGGAGCGACGCCGACGCTTACGCCCGCCGGGTGCAGGCCACCGAGCCCGACTTCCTGGACGCCAGCGCCAGCCGCAACCACAGGTCCATCTCGACCATCGGCATCCTGAATTCCGTGATGCTGGTCCTGGCGGCCGTGCTGGCTTTGATCGCGGTGGCGGGCGTCTTCAACACTCTGCTGCTGAACACACGCGAGCGCGCCCGCGACACGGCGGTGATGAAGGCCCTGGGCATGACGCCGGCCCAGGTCCTGACCATGGTCGCCGCCGGCGCGGTGCTGCTGGGCACCGTGGGCGGGCTGCTCGGGCTGCCGGCCGGCGTGGCGGTCCACCGGGCCCTGATGCAGGCGCTGGCGAGCTTTGCCGGGAACAACATGCCCGAAGGGGCGCTCAGGGTCTTCACGGCGCCGGGGCTGATGCTGCTCGCGCTGGCTGGCGTCGCCGTAGCGCTGATCGGCTCGCTGCTGCCGGCCCGCTGGGCGGCTCGGACGCGGGTGGCCGAGGTCCTGCACTCCGAATGAGCGGGGGTTGGCTGCAGACTGGGCGCTGGTCGGCCTGGGTCTACGCGGCAGCCGCTCTTGCCGGCGGCGTCCTGGCGGCGGTCGCCAGCTCGGGCATCGTGTCCACGGGCGACGCCGCCGCCCACTACGCCTCCGTGCGCCGCGTCTGGTGGGAGCTCTACCCGGCCTTCCAGCTCCTGCTGGTGGCGTTCGCCGCCCTCCTCCCACTCGGCCTGGCCCTGCGGGCGCGGCTCGGCCCGGGCACCCCGCGCCCGGACCTGGCCGCCGCTGCCTTCCTCGCCGCCGCGGTCGTGGGGACGCTCTGGATGCTGTTCCAGGTCGGCAGCGCGCAGGCCATCTCCCGGGACAGCGCGGGCCTGGATGCCCCCGGCCTAAAAGTCCTGCAGGAGAACGCCAGCATCTGGTCAGGGGTGATCAACTGGCTCCAGCGCGGGTTCCTGCTGCTGG
>DATGVT010000155.1:0-2136 GCA_035300005.1 Candidatus Acidiferrales bacterium | reverse complement strand
ACACTCCGGCCGGCACCGTCCGCGCCGTAGACGGCGTCAACCTCAGCCTGCAGCAAGGAAGGACGCTGGGCGTCGTGGGCGAGTCCGGCTGCGGGAAGTCGGTGACCGCGCTCTCGGTGATGCGGCTGATCGACCCGCCGGGCCGGATCGAGGAGGGCAGCCGGATCGTCTACGGCGGCCGCGACCTGGTGAGCCTGGAGGAGGACGACCTCCAGCAGATCCGGGGGAACGACATCTCGATGATCTTCCAGGAGCCGATGACCTCGCTCAACCCCGTGTACACGGTCGGCGACCAGATCGCGGAGGCCATCCAGCTCCACCAGAAGCTGAGCGCCGGCGCCTCCTTCAAGCGAGCCATCGAGATGATCAAGCTGGTCGGCATCCCCAGCGCCGAGCGCCGGGCACACGACTACCCGCACCAGATGTCGGGCGGGATGCGGCAGCGGGTGATGATCGCGATGGCGCTCTCCTGCAACCCCAAGCTGCTGATCGCCGACGAGCCCACCACGGCGCTCGACGTCACCATCCAGGCCCAGATCCTGGAGCTCATGAAGCAGCTCCGCGACGAGTTCCGGATGTCGATCATGCTGATCACGCACGACCTGGGCGTGATCGCTGAGATGGCGGACGACGTGGCGGTCATGTACGCCGGCCGGGTGGTCGAGCAGGGGCCGGTGGAGCCGGTTTTCCGGAGTCCTCAACACCCCTACACCGAGGCCTTGCTGCACTCCATCCCGGTGCTCGGAATGACCCAGGCCGAGCCTCTGAAGGTGATCCGGGGTCTGGTCCCGAGCGCGTTCGGCTGGCCGGTGGGCTGCCGGTTCGCCCCCCGCTGCGACTACGCCTTCGACCTCTGCCGCAGGCAGGATCCTCCCCTGTTCGAGGCCGGCGCCCAGCACGCGGCCTGCTGGCTCTGCGAGAGTGGCGCGCGCGAGGCTGAGGGGATCCGGGCCAAGCCGTGAGCGCGGCCGGCGCCGGCCACAACGGAAGACCTTTGCTGGAGGCGCGCGGGGTGAAGAAGTACTTCCCCGTCCGCCGGGGCATCCTGCAGCGGACGGTGGCCTGGGTGCAGGCCGTCGACGGGGTCGACCTGGAGGTGCGGGCGGGGGAGACGCTCGGCCTGGTCGGCGAGTCGGGCTGCGGCAAGTCCACCCTCGGCCGCACGCTCCTGCGCCTGGTGGAGCCGACCGCCGGCGAGATTCGCTTCCAGGGGCGGGACGTCCTGAAGCTGCGGGGCGCCGGCATGAAGCAGCTGCGCCGAGACCTGCAGATCATCTTCCAGGACCCGGTCGGCTCGCTGAACCCGCGGATGACCGTACGCGAGATCGTGGGCGAGGGCCTGACCATCCACGGCCTGGGCCGGGACCGCGACCGCCGGGTCAAGGACATCCTGGAGCGGGTCGGCCTCCGGCCCGAGCACGCGGGTCGCTACCCGCACGAGTTCTCGGGCGGCCAGCGGCAGCGGATCGGCATCGCCCGGGCGCTGGTCCTGCGGCCGAAGCTGATCGTGGCCGACGAGCCGGTCTCGGCCCTGGACGTCTCCATCCAGTCCCAGGTGCTGAACCTGCTGGTGGAGCTCAAGCGCGAGTTCAGCCTGACCTATCTCTTCATCGCCCACAACCTGGCCGTGGTCGGCTACATCTCGGACCGGATCGCGGTCATGTACCTGGGCAAGGTCGTCGAGCTGGCCCCCGCGGCCGACCTCTACCGGCATCCGCAGCACCCCTACACGGTGGCCTTGCTCTCGGCCATCCCGGAGCCGGTGCCCGGCCGGCGCAGCCGCCGCATCGTGCTCAGCGGGGACGTGCCCAGCCCCATCAATCCGCCCTCCGGCTGTCGGTTCCGGACCCGCTGTCCGCTGGCCCAGGACATCTGCGCCCAGGTCGAGCCGCCGCTGGAGGAGAAGCGTCCCAACCAGTTCGCGGCCTGCCACTTCGCCGGCAAGCCGATCCCGTCCACCAGACCGGCATGAGCGAACGCGCGCTCTGCTCGATCCTGGTCGGGCGCGAGGGCGAGCTGGCGGAGCTGGAGGACGCCTCGCCTACTCCATCACGAACTAGACAGCCACCAGTCGGCCGCGTTCCAGACGTCCATGCCCAGCGCCGGGTTGGCGGCGAAGTTGTGCAGGCGGTTGGC
>DATGVT010000154.1:0-3391 GCA_035300005.1 Candidatus Acidiferrales bacterium | reverse complement strand
CAGGTGGGGACGATCGAGCACAGCTACACCCGGCACGAGTTCGCCGACCGCTACCGAGAGGCCTTCGGTTCGCCTCTGCCCCAGCGCTTCGCCGCTAGCTGAACTTGCGGGCCTCCTCCTGCCGGAAGGCCCAGAGCGCGAGCGCGAAGAAGACGGCCGCGTAGGCGCCCAGGTAGAGCCAGTCGGTCAGCAGCGGGTCGTCCAGCTTCACGCCCACCGCGTCGTATCCCAGCTGCCCGTAGCGGTAGAGCGGCAGGTAGGGCGCCAGCCGGCGGATGAAGTCCGGCAGCAGCTGGAGCGGGAAGAAGAGCCCGGACGCGAAGGCGGTCGGCAGGTAGATCAGGTTGACCACCGCCACGGCCGAGTTGGGCCCCGAGAGGTAGCCCATGGCGAAGCCGACGGCCACGAAGGCCAGCGAACCGAGCAGCAGGCGCCAGGTCAGCTGGAGGTAGGTTCCCGCTGAGAGATGGACGCCGCCGGCGAAGTAAGCGAAGGCCAACAGGATGACCAGCGCCAGGAGCGAGAAGCCGAGCGCGTTCAGGACCTTGGCGGTCAGGTAGAGCAGCGTCGGCATCGGCGTCGCCCGCTGGAGCAGGTCCATCTTCATGCCGCGCTCGTTGGCGACCTGGATCCCGAACGAGAAGACCATCATGTTGCTGACCGCGTAGGCGGCCATCGAGGCCAGGAAGTAGGCTCCGAAGCTGACCCCGGGCCGGATCTGCTGGCTCGCGCTCTGGAGCCCGATGAAGGCGTAGAACATCACCGGCAGCAGGAGGCTGGTGGCGCTGAAGGCGGGGACCCGCCAGAGCTTCAGGAACTCGGCGCGGGTCTGCGCCGCCAGCATGGGCAGCAGCGGCGCGCGGGCGCCTGCGACGGCCGCGCTCATGCCGGCTCCTGGTGGCGGGTCAGGCTGACGAACGCCTCTTCCAGGTCGGCGCCGGCGACCTCCAGGTCGTGCACGTCGATACCGCGCCGGAACAGCTCCCGCAGCACGGCCTCGGGCTCGTTGGTGTAGAGCCGCACCTCATGGTCCTGGAGCTCGAACGCGTGCACGGCCAGACCCTGCAGCTCCGCCTCGGTCAGGCGGTGATCGCTGGCAAAGCTGACCCGCTTCCCGGCCACCGTGGCCTTGAGCTGCGCCGGTGAGGCATCGGCGATCAGCCGGCCCCGGTCGACGACCAGGATTCGCTCGGCCAGCTGGTCGGCCTCCTCCAGGTAGTGGGTGGTGAGGACGATCGTCTTGCCCGACTCCGCGAACTCCCGGATGCTGTCCAGGAACCGCCGGCGGCCCTCGACGTCCAGGCCCACCGTCGGCTCGTCCAGGAAGAGGACCTCGGGGTCGCCGGCGATCGCGAGCGCGAAGTAGAGCCGTTGGCGCTGGCCGCCGGAGAGGTCCTTGACCAGGCTCTTCGCCTTCTCGCCCAGCCCGGCCATCTCGATGACACGCCCGGCCGGCAGCGGCGCCGGGTAGTAGCTGCGGAAGAGGTCGACGATCTCCTGTACGCGCAGCATCTGGGGCACGCCCGACTCCTGGAGCATGACGCCGCAGCGGCTGCGCGCCCTCAGGTCGGCGGGGTCGAGGCCGAACAGCCGGACCCGGCCTCCGGTCGGCTTGCGCAGCCCCAGCATCAGGCTGATCGAGGTCGTCTTGCCCGCGCCGTTGGGGCCCAGCATGGCCACCACCTCGCGGGGCTGGATCTGGAAGCTGACTCCCCTGAGCGCCTCGACCTTCCCGTAGGACTTGCGCGCCTCCTCTAGCTCGACGGCCGCGGCCATGGCGGCCAGCGTAGCGCCGACTTACCCTGAGGGCGGTGCCGAGCGTCTTCAGCCGGATCATCGACGGCGAGTTGCCCGCACGCTTCGTCTGGAAGGACGACCTCTGCGTCGCTTTCCTCTCCAACCGGCCGCTGCGGATGGGGCACACGCTGGTGGTGCCGCGGCGGCAAGTGGACCACTGGACCGACCTGGAGGCCGAGCTCCGCGACCACCTCTTCGCCACCGCGCAGCGGCTGGGCCGGGCGGTCAAGGACGCCTTCGGCGCCGCCCGCGCCGGGCTGGTGATCGCCGGGCTCGAGGTGCCGCACTGCCACCTGCACGTGGTGCCGGTGGACCGCCTCTCCGACCTCGACTTCAGCAGGCAGGACCCCAACCCGGACCCGGCCGAGATGGACCAAGCGGCAGCCGCCATCCACTCGGCCCTCCAGCAGCTGGGCTACGTGGAGGCGGGCGGGGAGTAGCCATGGAGCAGGTGCGCTGCCCGGTGCTGGTCGGCCGCCGGAGCGAGCTCGACCTACTCGAGCGGGCACTGTCCGAAGCCCGGCGCGGGCACGGCTCGACGGTGCTGATCGCCGGGGACGCCGGCATCGGCAAGACCCGGCTCAGCGCCGAGCTACAGGCGAGCGCGCAGGCTCAGGGCGCCGTCACGCTCTGGGGCGGCTGCTCGGAGGCAGACCTCTCACTTCCCTACCTCCCGATCGTGGAGGCGGTCGGCAACCACCTGGCCCAGGCCGGTTTCGACACCATCAGTCAGCGGCTGGGACCCGCCGGCCGCGAGCTGGGCGCACTCTTCCCGCAGTTCGGTGCCGGCGGTCCGGAGGTCACCGAAGCCAGCCAGGCACGACTGCGTCTCTTCGACGCGGTCCTACAGCTTCTGGTGCTGGTCGCCGGGCAGTCGGGGCTGCTCCTGGTCGTCGAGGACTTCCACTGGGCGGACGTGTCGACCCGGGAGCTCATCGACTTTCTCGCACGCCGGGTCCGCAGCTGCCGAATGCTGATGCTCGTCACCTACCGCAGCGACGAGATGCACCGCCGCCATCCCCTGCTGCCGCTGCTGCAGGGCTGGCGGCGGTCCGGCCTCGCCACCGGCGTCGACCTCGCGCCGCTGCCGCCCGACGCGGTGGCGACCATGGTGAAGGAGACGCTGGGCGCCCGGGAGGTGCGCGACGAGACCCGCGACTTCCTCTACCAGCGCAGCGAGGGCAATCCGTTCGTGGTCGAGGAGCTGGTCAAGGCGGCGCTCGACCGCGGTGACTTCTACCGGACGGCGGAAGGCTGGAGCCGGCGCGAGCTCTCCGAGATCCGGCTCCCGGAGACGGTGCGGGACAGCGTCCTTCTGCGCGTCGAGCGGCTGGACCCGAGCACAGTCGAACTGGTTCGCGCGGCCGCCGTCCTGGGCACCTCCTTCAACCACCGCCACCTGGCCGCGATGAGCGGGCTCGACACCGCCGGGCTGCGCGCGGCCGTGGAGCAGTGCTTCAGGGAGCAGCTACTCGAGGACGACCCGCACGAGCAGGACCGCTTCCGCTTCCGCCACGCGCTCACCCGGGAGGCCGTCTACGACGACCTGATCGCGCCCGAGCGCGAGCGCCTCCACGAGCGCGCGGCCGACGTG
>DATGVT010000153.1:0-2666 GCA_035300005.1 Candidatus Acidiferrales bacterium | reverse complement strand
TCGCCGGCGCCCGCGTGATCGCCGCCACCGAGAACGACACCGTCTACGCCTTCGACCTTCAGAGCGGGCGGCAGCTCTGGTCGGCGCATCTGGGCGAGCCGGTTCAGGCGGCGACCCTGCCCTGCGGGAACATCCGGCCGGTCACCGGCATCACCGGCACTCCGGTGGCCGACCCCGCCGCCGGCCTCCTGTACGTGATGGCCTTCCTCAGCGGCTGGCGCCACCAGCTGTTCGCCCTCCGGCTGCGGGACGGCTCGGTCGCCTGGCAGGCGGCCGCCGACCCGCCCGGCGCCGACCCCAAGGTCCACCAGCAGCGCCCCGCGCTGGCCCTGGCCAACGGGTACGTGTACGTCGCCTACGGCGGGCTGCTGGGCGACTGCGGCGACTACCACGGCTGGGTCCTCGGCGTCTCCACCAGCAACCCCGGCTCGGCTCCTCTGGCCTACCGGGTGCCGAGCGGCCGCCGAGCCGGCATCTGGGCCCCTCCCGGTCCCGCGGTGGACGCCGCCGGCAACCTCTACGTCGCCACCGGCAACAGCAACTCGACCACCACCTTCGACTACGGGAACGCGGTCATCAAGCTCTCCCCGGACCTGCGCCAGCTCGACTACTTCGCGATCGCGGAGTGGGCCCAGGCCAACCGCACCGACGCCGACCTGGGGACCACCCAGCCCTCGCTCCTGGACGGCGGGTTGGTCTTCGTCGCGGGCAAGACCGGGCAGGGCTACCTGCTGCGCGGGGATCATCTGGGCGGGGTCGGCGGCCAGGCTTTCGCCGCCCGCGTCTGCGGCGCAGCCTACGGGGGCACGGCCTACAGCGCGCCCATGGTCTACGTTCCCTGCACCGATGGCGTGACCGCCCTGCGGGTCGAAGGCGGAAGGTTCTCGACCGCCTGGCACCGGGGCCCGCCCAGCGGCTCGCCGATCCTGGCCGCCGGGGCCGTCTGGGCCCTGGAACCCGGCGCCGGCGTCCTCTACGTCCTGGATCCGGCCAGCGGCAAGGACCTGGCCCGCGCCCTTTCGGTGGGCGCGGCCTCCCGGTTCATGACCCCCGCGGCCACCGCGGGCTACGTGATCGTGGGGGCGGGCCGGCGCCTGGTCACGGTGGCGGTGGCGTGAGGCGCCTGCCGGCCCTTTCCCTGGCGCTGCTGGTGGCGGCCTGCTCGCTGGGCGGCGCGCGTGCCTCCCCTTCCCCACCCCACCCAGCGTCCACGCCGCAGGTCCTGCAGGGGACGCTGGGCGCGGCGACCTACACGATCGTCATGCCGGCGCCCTGGAACCGCACCCTGGTCGTCTACTCGCACGGATACGTGGCGCCCGGCCGGCCCAACCCGGCCCCCGACCTGGGCGCCAACCCGATCGGCGCCTGGCTGCTCGGCCACGGGTACGCGCTGGCCGCGTCCTCGTACAGCGGCACCGGCTGGGCCCTGGCCGAGGCGGTGCCCGACCAGATCGCGCTCCTGGACCTCTTCCAGCAGAGGTTCGGGAAGCCGACTCGGACCCTCGCCTGGGGCCACTCGCTGGGCGGCATCATCACCGCCGCCCTGGTGCAGGACCATCCCGAGCGCTTCGCGGGCGCCCTGCCGATGTGCGGCGTGCTGGGCGGCGGCGTCGGGACCTGGAACCAGGCGCTGGACGCCGCCTTCGTCCTCAAAACCCTCCTCGGCCCGGACTCTCAGCTACAGCTGGTCCACCTCACCAACCCGGAGGCCAACCTGAGCGCGGCCCGGTCGCTGGCGGACGCCGCCCAGGCCACCCCCGCGGGCCAGGCCCGGCTGGCGCTGATCGCCGCCCTCGGCGACCTGCCCGGCTGGTTCGACCCCAGCCAGCCCCAGCCGGCGCCCGCCGACCTCGCCGGCCGCCTGCGCGACCAGCTGCGCTGGTTCAGCGTCGACTTCCCCTACTCGTTCAGCTACCGCGCCGACCTCGAAAAGCGCGCCGGCGGCAACCCTTCCTGGAACACGGGCGTCGATTACCGGGCCCTGCTCGCCGCCTCCGTCGACCGCGACGAGGTCGAGGCTCTGTACCAGCAGGCGGGCCTCAGCCTGGAGTCAGACCTGGCCCGCCTGGCGGCGGCCCCCCGGATCGCGGCGGACCCTCCTGCCGTGCAGTACCTGCGCCGCCATGTGGTCTTCGACGGCTCGCTGCAGGTGCCCGTGCTCTCGCTGCACACTACCGACGACGGCCTGGTCGTCGTGCAGCAGGAGCAGGCGTACGCCGCCGCGGTCCACGGCGCCGGGCGGGACTCGCAGCTGCGCCAGCTGTACGTCCACCGCGCCGGGCACTGCACCTTCACCGCTGCCGAGAGCCTGGTCGCCTTCCAGGCCCTGGTCGACCGCCTGAACAGCGGGGCCTGGGACCCGGCCGCGCTCGACCCCGCCGTCCTCGACCGCCGCGCCGCCGCGCTCGGCCCCGACCTCAACCGGCTGCCGCTGGCGGTCAGCTTCGCCGCCGCGCCCGGCTTCCTCGCCTACCAGCCGGCACCCTTTCTGCGCCCGTTCGACGCCCGTTCGCCCAACCCCTAGGCTGAACAGCTTCCGAGATTAGGAGACAGTCGAGCCTCATCTCGGGCGCATCTTCCGGGCACCGTACACCAGCTCAGCCGGCGTCTTGCCCTGGCTGCGACGGCCGGTGTGAGCCCGCTCGTAGTTGTAGTAGCCGAGGTAG
>DATGVT010000152.1:0-7270 GCA_035300005.1 Candidatus Acidiferrales bacterium | reverse complement strand
ACGAGATCAGCAGGGCCACCAGGCCGGCGCCCAGCGCGACCGCCGCCGCGCGCAGCGGCCAGCCGCCCAGGGAAAGGCTCTGGGCGTCGGCGGCGCCCGCCCAGCGTTCGGCGTCGGCCCGCTGACGCTGCACCAGCAGCCCACCCTGGCCGGCGAACTCCAGCGCGGTGGACAGACGCTCGCGGGAGCCCAGCCCGCGGTCAAGCAGCCGAGCGACCTGGGCCGCCGACGGCCAGGCGCGGGCCAGGCCCACGGCCACGACCAGGGCGCCGGCGGCCGCGGCACCCGCGAGCAGCGGCCAGTCGGGGTCGACGGGGACCTGGCGCACGAAGACCTCGGCCAGCAGGGCCGCCACGGCCGCCACCGCCAGGCCCCTGGCCGACCAGCCCACAGCCCGGCTGCCGAACACGCGGCCCCTGGCGCTGCCGATCAGGGCCTGCACGGAGCTCATGACGGCACCGCCGCCAGCGGGCGCCGGCGGGGCAGCGGCAGCGCCCTCCGCCCGCGGACCAGCCACACCGAGCCCGCCACGCAGAGCGCGGAAAGCGCGGTCTGGCTGAGGACGGCCAGCTGCCATGGTTCGAGCAACGGTCCGGAGGCGCTTAGCTTGCCGGTGCCGAAGACCAGCAGCTGCCAGAGCCGGCCCAGGTGGGTCGGGTTCCCGCTGGCCTGGGTCAGGATCACGTTCAGAGCATAGAAGGGGTTGCCGAACAGGAGCGGGTTGAGGCTCGAGTCGCCACCCCCCGGCGCCGAGCCGGAGGCGTACTGCGTGTAGTAGGCCAGGTAGGTCAGGATCAGGCCCAGCGCCGCGGTCCCCGCATAGAGGGCGAAGACGGACCCGTAGGCGCTCACGGTGGCCGCCAGGGTGCGCCGGAAGAGCGAGCTCCAGAAGATGGCGACGGAGCCCACCGTCACGGCGGTCACGACCGTGATCAGCTGGGTGAGGACGAACTGCTCCAGGTCCACCCCGCCGAACAGGAACACGACCGCGAACAGGGGCAGCGAGGTCAGGATCAGGAGCAGCTCGTAGGCGAGGGACGCGAACAGCTTTCCCCAGACCACGGCGAAGGAGCTGACCCGGCTCACGAGCAGGGTGTCGAAGGTCTGCCGCTCCCGCTCGCCGGAGATGGCGCCCGCGGCCAGCGCCGGCGAGAAGAGGACCACCAGCACCAGCTGGAAGAAGGCCAGCGTGTAGAAGACGATGCTCCCGATGCGGGCCGCCTCCAGCCGGTTGTAGCTGGTCGAGAGCACCAGGAGGGCGAACATCGCGTAGCCCAGGCCGCCCAGCAGCCCGGAGTAGATCGAGATGGCGAGGGGGGCCCGCCAGGTCCGCATCCGGGAGATGGCCTCCTTGGCCACGATCGGGTTGTCGAGCCCGCGCAGGAGCCGCCCGAAGAGCCCGTTCACTGCTTCTCCTCCCGAGGGCCGCCGGTCAGGCGCAGGAAGGCCTCCGAGAGGTCGCCCTCGATGGTGGCGAAGGAGCGCACGGGGACGTGCTTGCGGACCAGCCTCGCCAGCAGTTCGTGGTCGGAGAAGGGCTCGCTGACGGTCACCTCCAGGTGGTCGCCCAGCACCCGGACGCCGACCACGCCTTCGGCCGCCTTCGCCACCTCGGCCGCCGCCTGCAGCTCGTCCTCCTCCTCGCCCGCCAGCTGGATGCGCAGCCGGCGCCCGGAGACGACCCGGTCGCGCACGTCAGCCATCGGCCCCACGGCCACCATGCGGCCGCCGTCGATGAATCCGACCCAGGTGCAGAGCTCCTCCAGCTCGGGGAGGATGTGGCTCGAGATCAGGATGGTCTTGCCCATCCGCCGCAGCTCGCGCACCAGCTCCCGCATCTCGACCCGGGCGCGGGGATCCAGACCCGAGGCGGGCTCGTCCAGCAGCAGCACGGCGGGGTCGTGGACCAGGGCCCGGCCGAGGCAGAGCCGCTGCTTCTGGCCGCGGGAGAGGGTGTCGACCTGCGAGTTCCGGCGGTCGCCCAGGTCGACCAGCTCCAGCAGCTCCAGCGCCACCCGCGCCCGCCGTCGCCGGGGCACGCCGTGGCAGGCGGCGTAGAACTCGAGGTACTCCTCCGCGGTCAGCCGGTCGTAGACGCCGAAGAAGTCCGGCATGTAGCCGACCATCTCCCGCACCGCCAGCGGGTCCTCGGCGACCGGCACCCCGCCCACCGTGGCCTGGCCGCCGTCGGCGGGAACCAGGGTGGCCAGGATCCGGATGGTGGTCGTCTTGCCGGCGCCGTTGGGTCCGACGAACCCGAAGATCTCGCCCTTGGGCACCGTGAAGGTGAGGTCCTGCACAGCCACCTGGCGGCCGAAGCGCTTGCGGAGGTCCTCGACGGCGATCATGAGGCTGGGCCCGCGGCCACCAGCTGGAGGTTGGCCGAATTGAAGGGATTCAGCTCCTGCACGCGGACCCGCACCGAGCCGCCCTCGTACTCGCTCGGGTCCAGGTTCCGCTGGCCCTGGGCGCCAACGCCGGTGGTGGGCAGCCGCCGCCAGGAGCCGGACTGCCAATCGTAGACCTCGGCCACCGTCCCCTGGCTGCCGCGGGCGACCGGCGGGGTCATGTAGCGCAGGGCCAGACCTCCCCGCACCCCGGCCGGCAGGTCCAGGTCGTAGACGTCGACCCAGTTGGGCGCCGCTCGGAAGGTGGAGACCAGCCGGGCGCTGGCCACCCCGCCGACCAGGCTGTCCGAGCTCTCGAGCTTGATCGACTGCGCGACCGCGGCCAGCCCCCCGTAGTGAGGCCGGGCGCCGTCCACCAGCAGGTCGGGCTGCACGTCCACCAGGGCGACCAGCGCCAGCTGGCCGGGACGGGCGAGCAGCTGGCCGGCGGCGATCGCGAGCACGGTCTCCTCGCCGGCCTGTACGCCCGGGCCGCCACCCCGGTTGGCGGGGCCGGTGTCCAGGCCGGTGCTGACGTCGACGCCGGCCCCTGGCGCCAGCGCCGCCGCCAGGTTCGCCTTGAGGCCGGACCCGTAGAGCGTGAGGCGGCGGAGGGGCCGGTTGCCGCGGTTGACGAGCCGGCCCTGCAGCAGTCCCTGCGCGTAGGCCAGGTGGCCCTCCAGCAGGACCGGCTGGCGGGCGACCGAGATCGTCTGGACCGTCCTCATCTCCCAGACCGCGACGCCCCGGAGCATGACCTCGGTGCGGGCCCCGGTCAGGACCACGTCCCGGCTCGGCTCGGACGTGAACGAGGAGCCGGCCGCGCCCAGCGCCGTGGTGGCCAGCGTGTTGGCGGGCAGCGACACCCGGTGGTCGCCCCGCGTGGGCGAGAAGACACCGTGGTAGGAGGCGGTCTGGACGCTGCCGTCGGGCGCCATCCGCTGGATCTGAACCACGTTGTCCACGAAGTCGGAGCCCCGGGTGCCGAAGCCGACCGCGTAGGTGGCGCCGCTGAACACAACGGCCACCATGGGCACCGTCGCCCACATCAGCTCCCGCCTGCCCATCCGCTTCAGGAGCAGGTAGTTGAAGGGACCGGCGATGAGGACGTAGGCGACCAGCAGCAGGCCCAGCAGGCCGAGCGGGGGCGCCGCCGCCGCCGGCGACTGCTCGAGCAGGTTGCGGACGGCCTGGTCGGAGCCGTCCGGGGTGGCGATCAGCGGAGGGCCGCCGGCGGCGCCCGGCGGCACGCCGGTGCCGCCGAAGCCGGGGACCGGGCCCCCCTTCTGGTAGGAGTTGGTCATGGGCAGCGCCCGGACCAGGGCCTGCGCCCAGGCCAGGCTGGAGAGGGTTCCGTTGGCGGCCAGGGGGTCGGCCAGCGGATCGTAGGTCAGCTGGACGATGCGGCCGCCGCCGTAGCCGCCCTCGACCACCAACGGCAGCCCGCCGGGCGCGCCCAGGACGGCTCGGCCGTCGCGGACATCGCCGGCCACCACCGGCACCATCATCTCGGTCGTCTTGCCGGCCAGCGCCGCCAGGGGCGCCAGGGAGGCGCTGACGGTGGCGTTCGGGCGCAGCGGCGCCAGCTCGCTGGGCAGCGGCAGCAGGGTCCGCCGCCAGGAGGCTCCGCCGCCGAGCACCAGGGTGCCGCCGAAGCCGACGAAATCACGCAGCGCCTGCACCTGGGCCTGGCTCAGGGTCGCGGTGTCGAAGTCGTCCACGACCACCACCTGCAGGCCGTTCAGGTGCACCGCCGAGCTGGGGAAGTCGCGCGCGGACGTGAAGTGCGAGGCCGCGATGGCCGTGTTCAACGGGGAGAGCGACCCGATCACGGCGTCGCCGCCGTGGGCGTCGCTCAGGATGCCGACCGCGTACCCACTGCGCACACCGCCGGTGGCGCGGTTGCTGGCCATCACCTGCCCGCCCTGGCTGCGGACCTCCGCCCGGTAGCCGAAGGGCGACTGGAGGACGTAGATGGTGACCGACTTCTCGGCCTGGCCCCGGCCCAGGCTGAGGTGGGACTGGTAGCTCGGCCACTGGGCGCCGTAGGTGCCCCTGGCGGGGGCGTAGGGGACCTCCTCGGGGACCAGGAAGACGTCGCCCTCGAAGGCGCCGCCGCCGTCGTTCTTGATCGTCACCTGGTAGGGCGTCCAGGAGCCGGGGGTGGAGACCTCCCAGCGGGGCGCGACGTTGACCGACAGGCTGGCATCGGCGGCTTGCGCGGGCACCAGGAAGAGGCCCGCCAGCACGCCCAGGCCGGCACCGAGAGCACGGGTCAACTTCATTCCTGTAACGCCTCTGGAACGCCTCGCGTCCTCAGGCCGTAACGCAAGCCTACCGTGAAGCGCCGCGAAGTCAGCCCACTTGAACTGGCGAGGCTTGGGCGCAGTGGCCGCTGATGTAGGGTTGCCGGGGAACCTTGAAGCTCAGGCACGTGGCCGCGCTGGCCCTGGTCGGAGCCGGGGTCCTGAGCGCGGTCTGGTATGCCATCCTGGCCCCCTCCAACGGCGCCTCGGTCGCCCCCGGCGGGTCCGCCCTGGAGATCGCGGCCGTCCAGACCGGGACCGGGAGCTGGTACCGCTACCTGGTGACCGTGCAGAACCGCGGCGACCTCGACGTGGAGGGAGACGTCGTCCTGGCCGCCCGTTCCGCCTCTGACCCGCCCGTCTCCCTGCCCAGCCGCAACTGGCGTTCCTACGTCCCGCCCCCGGTGGGCACGGCCAGGCTGCCGGCCCTGACCCCGGACGCGGTCTACCAGGCGCGGGTCGTCATCCCCGCCCATGCTCAGCGCACGCTGGCCTTCCTGGCCCGTGACGGCTTCAACCAGGCGCTGCTGGCGGCAGAGGACGGGTCGGTGCTGGCCAGCGCCGGCGTGGAGCGCGGCGCAGGGGTGACGGTGGCGGTCCTGAGCAGCCGCGAGACGACCGCGACCCTGCTGCAGACGCTCACCTACGACTTCCTCTCGCTGCGGGTGACCAGCATCACCCAGGCTCGCTCGCTGCCCGCCAGCCCGCTGCTCCTGGGCGGGTTCTCGATCGTGGTCCTGGACCAGTTCGAGACGGCTCAGCTCAACCAGCGCCAGCTGGAGGCCCTGCGCGACTTCGTCGGCCTGGGCGGGCAGCTCCTCCTGGTGGGCGGCTCCACCTGGCGTGCGACCCTGGCGCCCCTGCCGGCCGAGCTGCTCCCGCTGCGGCCGAAGGCCACCACCACGACGTCGCTGGCGGCGGTCGGCGAGCTGGCTGACCGCAGCTCGGACCTCACCGGCTCGGTGCTGTCGGGAGAGGTCGCGCCGGGGGCTCGAGTGGTCCTCAACAGCCCTGAAGGGCTGCCGCTCATGGTCGAGGCCGCCTACGGCGCCGGCCGGGTGGTCGAGCTGGCCTTCGACCCCGCGGCCGAGCCCCTGGCTTCGGCTCGGCTCTCAGCCCTGGCCTGGTCGCAGGGGCTGGGCCGCCTGCTGCAGCCCGCGCTGGTGCGCTCGTCCCCGCTGGGCACTCTCCTGGAGCCCGAGACCGTGGGTGCGACGCTCTTTCCGCCCGCCCCGCCGCCGGATCTGCCCTCGCTCTGGGTGGTGGGTCCGGCGCTGCTGGTGTACGTCCTCCTGGTCGGGCCGCTCAACTACCTCTTCATCCGGCGCCGCTGGGGCCGCCCGCACCTGCTCTGGGTCTCGACGCCGGTGGTGGTCGCGGTCTTCGCCGGCTCCTTCTACGCGGTCGGGCTCGGCCTGCAGCGGAACCTGGAGGACCGGCGGGTGCAGGTGCTGCGACCGGCCGCCGCCGGCCAGCTCTCGGTGACCGACTACGACCGGCTGACGTTCGGCGGCCGGGGCGACCACCGGCTGGACGTGACCGGCCCGGCACTGGCCGCGCCCCTCACGACGGAGTTCTACCGGGCGGCGGTGGCCGCCTGCGAGCGCTGCGTCCTCTCGCTGGCGGGACTGCGGCCGGGCGAGGAGCGGGTGCTGCCGGCGACCACACCGGTGGTGCTCGAGCGCGGCATCGCCTACGGCAGCGTGAGGGCGGTCGGCCTGAGCTCGCTGGAGCCGTCGCCCATCCGCCTCGACCACCAGCTGGCCCTGGTGCAGGGCCGGATCGTGGGCACCGTCGCCAACCACGGCGACCGCAGTCTCCGCTCGGTCTCGCTGTACCTGGCCGGGGCCGACGGCTACCGGCGGGCGGTGCTGGCCGCCGAGATCAAGCCGGGACAGGGTGTGGCGGTGGACGCGGTGCCTGAGAACGTGGCCCTGGCCGACCCCCTGCTCGGCCTCCGCCGGCAGCCTGCCGCCGACCTCCTGGACTCCCTGGCCCGCTCGGCCCTGGGCCGGAGTCCGCAGCCGCTGCTCATGGCCCGGGTCGACCCCCTCCCGAGCCGGCTCCTGGTGGACGGGGCGGCGCCCGCGGCGCAGGCGGTGGCCGTGCTCGAGCAGCCGGCCGGCGTGGACTCCGCCGACGCCCTGCTGGACAGCTTCGCCAGCCGGCGGCTGGCGTCGAGCAGCGGCGATCCCCGTAGCGGCTACCTGGACGCGTACGACCTTTACCTGCCCCGGGTCGAGGGCGGCCTAACGCTCAACACCGACAGCGCCCTGCAGGGCCTGCTGGAGGTGTTCGACTGGGCCGGCGGCGCCTGGACGAAGCTGCCGTCGCGCACCGACCCCAAGGACTCCAGCCGGCGGCTGACCCCGATCCCGGCCGGGCTCTACCCGAGCGGGCTGCTGCGGGTCCGCTACCGGGAGGCGCGGATCGGCTGGGGTGCCGAGCTCACCCTGGTGGCCGGGTAACGGCTCAGGCGCCCGAGGTGACCTTGCCCACCTCGGTCAGGATCTCGGCTCGCCCACGCACCTTGATGGCGGCCGTCAGCTCGGTGAACTGGGCGATCATGACCTCGCC
>DATGVT010000151.1:0-2991 GCA_035300005.1 Candidatus Acidiferrales bacterium | reverse complement strand
CGGCTGGCGCGGAGGGCCCGGGCGGGGGCGGGGGCACCGTTGGTGGAGACGCGCGCGGGTGCCGGTGCGGGCCCAGCCGGCCGGGGCGGCCGCACCGGCAGCTGCAGCCTCATGGCGAGAGCCGCCAGCTGACGGCGCCTTTCGCGGAGCGGGCCTGGTCCAGGCTCAGCATCGGGTAGTAGCCGCCGCTCCACCAGGTCTCCACCTGGTTGCGGTACCAGTCCGAGACCGGGTTCTCCGCCTGCCCTCCCGGAAAAACCCCGTAGGCCTGCCGGCTGCCCCAGTCCACCACCATCCGCCAGCTGGGCCCGCTGCGCGAGTCGTTCCCGCGCGCCGCGTTGGGGGTCCAGGCGTCGCCGGAGGCCCCCCGCGGCCCGTAGGCCAAGCTCGAGATCCCGGCCAGCGATAAGATGGTCCGGGTGTGGATGCGGCCCCAGCGCCAGGACTGGGGCTCGCCGCCCATCTGCTTGCCCAGGCGGTCGAGCGCGGTCGCGAAGGCCGAGATCATGACGTCGCCGGCGCTGCGCCTGGCGCCGCCGGGCGGCGTGAAGGTCGGGTTCTGCGGATCCCGCAGCGTCCAGGTCTCCAGGTCCTGGCTGAGCACGTCCTCCAGCCCGTCCCGCCCGACCTTGACCTGGTAGCGGCTCCACCAGGGCTGGAAGGTGGCTTCCAGATAGGCGTGCCAGAAGGTCCACCAGATGGCGGCCGCCGGGGAGCCGGCGTCCATGACGCCGTTCCAGCCCTGCAGAAGGGCTCGGGCCTGCTGCTGCTGAGAGGTCAGCTGCGTCTGGCTGAGGGCTTCGATCAGCTTGGGAACCATGCGTCCGGCCAGGTAGTCGTGGCTGTCCATCTGCAGCCGCTGCATGTCGGCCACGGTCAGCTTGCGGCCGGCGCTGAGGACGCCGTATATCTCGTTGGCCCGGTACCCGGGATCGAAGGAGGCGTGGGCGGTGCCGATGTAATAGGGGTAGTCGGGCCCAACCGGCCGCTGGTTGGCCGTCACCAGCAGGTGAGAAGGCGGGTCGTAGGCCTGAGGGATGTCGTCGAAGGGGATGGTGCCGGCGACGTCGAACTCGCCGGTGCCGGGGAGCGGCGCGTAGGGGTTGCCCTGCCGGACCAATGGGTAGTAGCCGGCGGAGATGAGGCCGATGTGGCCGCGGTCGTCGGCGTAGACAAAGTTCTGGGAGGGTGCGTGCCAGTCGCGCAGCGCCTCCCGGAACCCCTTGAAGTCCGCGGCGCGGGCGATGCGGTCGAGGACGGCGCCGTCCTGGGAGGGCAGGTTCCCCATCCAGGTCACGGCCAGCGCCTCGCCGGCGACCGTCAGCAGGGGTCCGTGGACGCTCAGGCTGACCACGTGGGCGACCGGCTTCTGGCCCTTGATGCGGACCTGGTAGGACACCTTCTGAAACTGCCGCCAGGCGCCGTTCCAGAAGTACTGGCCGGGGTGCTGGGGATCGGTCTGCTCGCGGTAGTAGAGGGTGGACTGGTTCTGCGTGTTGGTCAGGCTCCAGCTGATGTGCTGGTTGCGGCCGATGACGACGCTGGGGGTGCCCGGGATGGTGACCCCGGCCACCTGGAGGCCGGGGGCCGAGAGGTCGACCCAGAACCAGATCCCCGGCAGCGTGAGCGAGAGGTGCGGGTCGCCCGCCATCAGCGGCAGGCCGCTGGCGGTCAGGGTCCCGTCGACCGCCCAGTTGTTGCTGTTGCCTCCCCGCGCCACCGCCCAGGCGGGCAGCGCCTGCAGTCGCTGCGCGACGGCGCCGGCGGCCTCGAACTCGGCGTCGCCGACCGGCTGGGGCAGCGGCAGCGGCGCCGGCTGGTGCCGGCCGTAGGGGCCGGGCGCGTAGGGATGCTGAAGGTTGGGCGGCTGCACCGGCAGCCACTGCAGCGCGCGGTCGGGCCCCACCGCCCGCGACAGGAGGGAGAAGTCCACCGGCGCCTCTTGGAAGGCCAGGCTCTGCGTCTGAACGCCTTTGATCAGAAAGCTGTCGAGCTCGGTCCAGGGGCCGGGCCGGTAGCCGATCAGCTTGAACAGAAGGGGCAGATTTCCGCTGCGCTCGTCCTCCTGGATCCGTAGGTTGACGCCCTGCGCGTAGGCCTCCAGCAGCGCCCGGGTGGGGTCCCCGGGGGCGAGCTGGTCCAGCTCCTGCTGGGCGGTTCGGTTGAGGCCCAGGTCGAGCTCGAACTCGTCGGTGGCGAGGGCCGCCGGCCCGAAGACCTCGGCCAGCCGGCCGCTGCCCTCCCGCCGCAGGAGGTCCATCTCGAAGAGCCGGTAGCGGGCGTGCAGGTAGCCCAGGGTCAGGTACAGGTCGTGGTCGCTCTGGGCGCCGATGTGGGTCACGCCGCTGGATTCGAAGATGACGGTGACCGGCTGCGCGAGGCCGGCCAGACGCAGGCTCTGGCTGCCCGGCAGGAGCGCGTCGGCGGCGGCCGTCCAGGCGCCGCTGCCGGGGTTGAGGACGGGCCCCAGCGCCGGCAGCGGGCCGGCTCCGGCGAGCGAGATGTAGAAGGTTCCGGCTCCGAAGAGCAGCGAGGCGGCCAGGTTCAAGAGGGCCCGGCGGCGGGAGCGGACCACGCGGCCGCAAACTGTAGCATCGTGACCGGCGCCGAGATGCGTCAGCGCTTCGCCCTGGCCCGGGTCGCGCGGCTGGCCAGCGTCGATGCCGCGGGACGGCCTCACCTGGTCCCGCTCTGCTTCACGCTGGAAGATGAGCGTCTCTACTCGGCGGTCGACCAGAAGCCCAAGCGGACCCCGCAGCTGCGCCGGCTCCGCAACGTGGCCGCCCATCCCCAGGTCAGCCTCCTGGCCGACGCTTACGACGAGGACTGGGACCGGCTCTGGTGGGTGCGCGCGGACGGGCAGGCGCGGGTGCTGGAGTCAGGCGAGGAGAGGGAGCGCGCGCTGGAACTGCTGGCGGCCAAGTACCCACAGTACCGAGCGCAGCCTCCGCTCGGGCCGGTGCTGGTGGTGGAGGTCGAGCGCTGGAGCGG
>DATGVT010000150.1:0-2834 GCA_035300005.1 Candidatus Acidiferrales bacterium | reverse complement strand
CATATGGCTCGGCGGGCAAGCCCCACGATCCCTCCCGGCAGGAAGAGGACCACCGCGATGAAGGCCGCGCCCACGAGCAGCTCCCAGCGCTCCGTGTAACCGCTGAGGCCTATCCTCGAGAGCACCACGAAGAAGGCTCCCAGGGCGGGCCCGACCAGCGACCGGCTGCCGCCCACGATCACGGCCACCAGGACCAGGCCGGAGCCCGTCCAGTAGAGCAGGTCGGGGGTGGCGTAGCCGTCGAAGAGGACGGCCAGCGCCCCGGCCATCCCGGCCAGGGCGGCCGCGATCACGAAGGCCGCCAGCCGGTAGCGGAAGGTGGGGCAGCCCAGCGCCCGCATCCGGTGCTCGTTCTCCCGGATCCCCTCCAGGGTGCGGCCGAAGGGCGAGCGGGTGATCAGCCAGAGGCTGAGAAGCGAGACCAGCGCGAGTGCCAGCACCAGCTCCAGGAAGGCACCGCGCTCGTAGAAGGAGACCTGCAGGCTGTCCTCCAGATGGAAGATGGTCGGCCGCGGCACGCCGATGATGCCGTCATCGCCGCGGGTGAAGTCGCGCCAGTTGACGGCCAGGCCCCAGAGCATCTGGGCGAAGGCGAGCGTGACCATCAGGAAGTACACGCCGGTCGAGCGCAGGCTGAGAGCGCCGATCGGCAGCGCGGCGGCGGCCGCCACCAGGCCGCCGCCCAGCAGCAGCGGCACCAGCTCCGGGATCCCGCGCCGCACGGCGAGGAGCGCGCAGGCGTAGGCCCCGAGCCCGTAGAAGGCGGCGTGCCCGAAGGAGGGCAGGCCGGCGTAGCCGAGCAGCAGGTCGAGCGACATCGCGAAGATGGCGAAGACCAGGGCCTGGGTGGCGACGTAGATCCAGAAGCGAGGCCCCCAGAGCGGCAGCGAGGCCAGCAGCGCGGCCCCGATCCCAACCGTCCCCACCCTCAGCAGGCGCCGGCTCACAACCGGCGGCCGAGAATGCCGGTCGGGCGCACGATCAGGACCGCCGCCATCACGGCGAAGATGAGCGCGATCGCGAACTGCTGGAAGTACGCGATGCCGATCGACCAGGAGAGGCCGAGCACGGCGGCGCCGATGATCGCGCCCTCCAGCGAGCCGAGCCCGCCCAGCACCACCACCACCAGCGCCAGGATGAGGACGTTGGCGTCCATGCCTGGTGTGATCGCGAACTGGGGCGCCGCGATCACGCCCGCCAGCCCGGCCAGGGCGGCGCCGGCGGCGAAGGTGAGCGTGAAGACGCGGCTCAGGTTGATGCCCAGCAGCCCGACCATCTCGTGGTCGGCGACCCCTGCCCGCAGGATGGCCCCCACCCGCGACCGCCTCCAGGCGACCAGCATCACCACGGCCAGCAGCACCGCCACCGCCAGCACGAAGAGGCTGTACGTGGAGACGGTCGCGCCCAGGATCTGGACCGCGCCCTGCAGGCCGGCGGGCTCCGGGATGGAGCGGTTGGTGGAGCCGAAGCGCCAGCGGATGAGGTCGACGAAGACCAGCGTCAGGCCGAAGGTCAGCAGCACCTGCATCAGGTGCCCGCGCCGGTAGAGGCGGCGGAAGAAGACCACCTCCATGCCGGCGCCCAGCAGTGCCAGCAGAAGGGGCGCCAGCAGCAAGGCCGCCCAGAACTGGCCCGTCGCCTGTACGACGCTGAAAGCGACGTAGGCCCCCAGCATGTAGAAGCTGCCGTGGGCCAGGTTGAGCACGTCCATCAGCCCGAAGATCACCGAGAGCCCGGCCGCGAGCAGGAAGACGAGCGCGCCGAAGGTCAGCCCGTTGACCGTGAGCTGGATGGCGGTCGCTATGCCCCCGCCTCCTTACTTGCCCGGGTCGGCCACCCCCGGCACGGTGTCGATGACCTGGTTCGTGTAACCGAGCTTGGGATCCTTGACCAGCTTGCGCACGTAGATGGTGTTGATCACGTTGTTGGTCGCCGGGTCGAACTTGAAGTCCCCGCGCGGGCTCTTGAACGACACCTGGCTGATCGCCTTCAGGAAGGCGTCCTTGTTGTCGGTCTTGCCCTTGACCGCGTTCAACGCCTCGACGATGACGCGCCCGGTGTCCCAGCCCTGCACGGCGAACACGTCCGGCGGCTTGCCGTGCTTCTTCTGGTACCTGCTGACGAAGTCCTTGTTCTCCTTGCTGTCCAGGGTGAGCGCCCAGTGCAGGCCGGTGACGGCGCCCACCGGCGCCGCGTCGCCGATCGCGCCCAGGACGTCCTGCTCGACGAAGAAGCCCGACCCGGCGACGACCTTCAGCTTCCTCAGCGTGCCCAGCTCGTTGGCCTTCTTCAGGAAGCCGATGGCGTCGGTGCCGCTCATGAACACGTAGACGGCGTCGACCTTGTCCGGCTGGATCTTCTGCACGAAGGGTGTCCAGTCGCCGGTGTTGTTGAGCGGCGGCTTGACGTCGTCCGACCCGAAGCTGCCCTTGAAGGTCTCCTTGAAGGAGCCGACCGACTCGATGCCGGCCCCGTAGTTGGCGTAGACGAGCTGCACCGTCCGAACCGCCAGCTTGTCGTAGAGGTAGCTCCCCATCGGGTGGCTGGGCTGCCAGTTGCTGAAGGAAGTGCGGTAGATGAACGCTGACTTGTTGGCCCGGCTGAGGGCGTTGACGCCCGCGTTGGCGATCAGGGTCGGGATCTTGTTGGAATCCAGGTAGTTGCGGTTGCCGTTGGCGTTGGGGCTGGAGACATAGCCGGCCACCATGTCGACGCCGTCCTGCTCGACGACCTTCTTGGTCGCCGCCACTGCGTCGGCCAGGGCGACCTGCTCGTCGGCCTTGGTGACCACGATCTTGCGGTTGCCGGCCTGGTTTCCGACCTGCTCGAAGTAG
>DATGVT010000149.1:0-5495 GCA_035300005.1 Candidatus Acidiferrales bacterium | reverse complement strand
TGGGGCTGCGCGTAGGCGTCCTTGTCCACCGTCGAGCCCGCCTGCCGCACGTAGACGTCCAGCTGCCAGACCCCGGTCGCCAGCCCGGTCGTGTTCCAGCTGTAGCTGGCCGCCGCGCTGTAGTCCTGCGCCACCTGCCAGACCCCGCCCGGCGGCATCACGAAGTACTTGTAGGTCGGGTTCGGACAGCCCGTCGAGCTGGCGTTGATGCTCACCACGGTGCCCGGCATCTGCGGCGAGGCTGGGCTGGCCGTGAAGCTCACCGAGCTGCAGGCGCTGCCTCCCAGCTGGTAGTTCTGGGGCTGCGCGTAGGCGTCCTTGTCCACCGTCGAGCCCGCCTGCCGCACGTAGACGTCCAGCTGCCAGACCCCGGCCGCCAGCCCGGTCGTGTTCCAGCTGAAGCTGGCGGCGGCGCTGTAGTCCTGGGCCACCTGCCAGGTGGTGCTGCCAGGCGGCATCAGGAAGAACTTGTAGGTCGGGTTCGGGCAGCCGGTCGAGGTGGCGCTGATCGTCACGGTCGTGCCCGGCGTCTGGGGCGCCGCGGGACTGGCCGTGAAGCTGACCGAGGTGCAAGGATTGCCGCCCAGCTGGTAGTTCTGGGGCTGGGCGTAGGCGTCCTTGTCCACCGTCTCTCCGGCCGCGCGCACGTAGACGTCCAGCTGCCAGATCCCGGTCTGGAGGCCGGTCGTGTTCCAGGCGAAGGTGGCCGACGAGCTGTAGTCCTGCACCACCTGCCAGGCTCCGCCGGGCGGCATCACGAAGAACCTGTAGGTCGGGTTCGAGCAGCCGGTGGAGGTGGCGTTGATGCTCACCACGATGCCGGGCAGCTGCGGTGACGCCGGGCTCTCGCTGAAGGCTACCGAAGCGCAGGGCGTCGGTGGGGGCGGGGTCGGGGAGCTGGAGGTGCTGACCGCGAAGTTCTGGCTGGTCCACTGGGGGAAGCCGAGGAACTGGAAGCCGGAGAGCTCGCCGGTTCCCCATACCACCCCCGCATTGACCGGGTCGGGGCTGGCGCCCGCGTAGTCGCCCCAGCGGCAGGGTGTGGTCGCCGTGCAGCTCAAGTCGACGTCGGTGGCGGTGCTGGCGCCCAGGAACTGCTCGCCGGCGTCCATGGCGTTCAGGGGCGTCGTGGCGCGCCTGCCCTGGGCGGCCAGCAGCGGTAGCAGCGTTGCGCTGGAGCGGTTGTAGAACACCGCCGCGTCGCTGCCCGCGATCGAGGGTGAGATGGCGCCGTTGAAGACGAAGTCGGTCGCGCTGGCCACCTCTCCCTGCTGGAACACGGTCCGGGACCCGGGCAGCAGCTCGTACCAGCGCACGACCGAGCGGCCGCCGGCGCCGGCGATCGTGTGCTGGGTCCAGACCGCCTCGGCTCCACCCGCGCTGGGGTCGGTGTGCGCGACGGCCTGGGTCAGGCGCGCGTCCAGGGTGTCGATCGGGATCGAGCTGCCCGGCTGCGGAGCCGGGGCCGGCACGTCGAAGGAGCTGACGCTCATCTCGCCGTCGGCCACCAGCACCGGATGGTTGCCCTGGGTGGCCAGGTGCCAGGCCATGATCTTCGTCTGCGGCCCCAGCGGTGCCAGCGTCGGCGTGTGCGCGGCCACGATGTAGCCGCCTGCGGAGGCGTCGCTGGTGTTGGCGGGGACCGGCGTGAAAGCCGGTGTCCCGTCGCCATTGAGCAGAGGATGAGCGGCGTCCGCGAACTGGGTTGCCAGCGGAGCCGTGCAGCTGGCGTCGGCGGCGGCCGGCTTGGGGATCGCCCAGACGTCGGCGGTGATGAACGGCTGGCTGGCCAGGCTCAGGTCGTAGAGGTTGGAGCCGATGATCAGGTAGGCGTCGTCATGCCCGAGCTTCGGATAGTCGTTCAGAAACTTCCCGGTGTCCGCGCCGAAGCGGCACCAGCCCCCGGCCAAGTCGCTCGGGTCCGCCGTTTTCGACCACCCGAACAGCAGCACGTTCTTGCCGGTGCCGAAGCCGACTGCCGCGTAGAACCAGTGGCTGCTCCGAGGGTCCCACTGGATCTGGGGGTCGCTGACGTTCAGGCCCGCGGCCAGGGCGGTGAAGGTGGCCAGGTCCGTGCTGGCCAGCAGCACCAGACTGCGGTCGTAGACGCCGACCAGGTCGTTGACGAACTCGAGGTAGCGGGTGGGGCCGATGGCTCCGGTCGTGTCAGGCGGCGTGCAGCAGAAAAACTCGTCGGCGGCCGAAAGACCGGCCGCGCTGGTGTTGTTGAACACGCCGACCAGGGGCTGGGCGCCGGTCGCGATCAGGGGCCCCGATTTGCCCCCGCCTCCCGTCGCGCGCTGGCGGGCCCTCTGAAGGCCTTCCTGGTCGCCGCTGCGGAAGGGCTTCGCCCCGCGCCGGCCGCGCTCGCGCTGCCCGGACGACGGGCTCAGCGTGACCGACTGAACCAGCGCCTGGGCAGGCAGCGCCTCGGCCGCGGAGCCGGAGGGAGCCGCCGGAGAGCCGGCCGCCGCAGCGGGCGTCGCAGTGCCTGTGGCGGCCACCAGCGCCAGCGCGCCCAGCCAGGGACGCCATCCCTGAAAAGGAACCCTTCCCCCTGGCATCGATCCCCCCATCCGGCCGCGGCCGAGGCCGCGGAAGTGCCGGCAATCTTATCGACAGAACGAGCGGACTGAGGTTCGGGGTCGCTAGCCGGCAGGCAGGGTGCTAGGCCTCGCTGTCGGGCAGCAGCTCGAAGGTCGCCTGCTCGCCCGGGGTCAGCGGCCGGCCTGGCCTCGACCGCTTCACCCGCCAGCCGTACTTGCGGCGCACCAGCTCCGACACCGCCCTCGCCTCCTCCGGGCTGGACAGGTGCCGGGCGCGGACCGGTACCTCGGCAGCGGCCAGGTGGAGCACGCCCTGGTCGCGGGCCAGCAGGTTCTGCGGCCAGTGCCGGGCCAGCCCGCCGCCGGAGCGGACGAACAGGCGGCGGCCGTCGGTAGAGATCCAGACCGTCACCTGGCGTGGCTTGCCGCTCTTGCGGCCGTAGGTGGACAGCCATACCTCGCGCTCCCGCGCCGCCGCCGCGATGACGTCGGGGCGGAAACCCTTCACCGCCGCACGCCGGCCCGGCGCAGGCTGACGCCGACCACCGCGACCACCACCAGCGGGGTCAGCCACCAGGCCGGCCAGCCGGCGACTCGCAGCGCGAGGGTGACCACCAGCGCCACCGTCACCGTGGCGGCGACGGTCCAGTCGTCGCCGACGATGAAGCCGTACCAGAAGCGGGCGAAGGCGGCCAGCCAGCCGGCAACGCGCCGCATCGCCTAACCGCCGGGCGCGAAGCCGAACAGGCGGCGCCGCTCGACGCTGACGTAGGCCGCCGCGGCGAGCGCATAAAGCGCGAGCAGGCCCAGGATGGCCCCGTCCCCGGCCGGCCACTCCACGCCCAGGCCCTCAAGTGCCCAGAAGGAGCCGAAGGTGGTCAGCAGCGTGCCCACGATCAGCTGCAGCAGGCTGCGCGGGATGCTGGTCACCACACCCTTCAGCGCCACCACGGCCAGCGCGATCGCGGCCAGGGCGGCCGCTCCGCCCACCACCGCGGTGCGGAGCTGCCGGGCGCTGGCGCCGAAGGAGACCACGATGATGGCGATCTCCAGGCCCTCCAGGACGACGCCCTTGAAGGCGAGCGTGAACGCCGTCCAGTCCAGGCCCGGCCCCTGGTGCTCAGACCCCTCGAAGTGCTCCTCGCCGATGCCGGCCAACCCGCGCGCCGCCACCCGCCGGATTCCCTTCCGGTACCACTGCAGCCCGAACACCAGCAGCAGCGTGCCCACCACCAGCCGCAGCACGTTGATCGGGATCGCGCTCAACGCCAGGCCCAGGACGACGATCGAGGCGGCCAGCACCAGGAGGCCGGCACCGGTGCCGGCCAGCGTCGACCGCCAGCCCCGGATGGCGCCCACGCCGAGCACGATCGTCACCATCTCGATGGCCTCCACCGCCGAGGCGCCGAAGGTGGTGATGAAGACCAGCGCGACCGAGGAGCTGAGCCCGGTCACCAGGCGGCCGGCGCAGGCTCCCTTGCCGGGCCCCTCACCG
Source organism: Candidatus Acidiferrales bacterium (assembly GCA_035300005.1). Lineage (GTDB taxonomy): Bacteria > Chloroflexota > Dormibacteria > Dormibacterales > Dormibacteraceae > DATGVT01. The sequence goes on along the minus strand of DATGVT010000149.1, from coordinate 1,454 downwards.
CGCGGGCTCGGAAACGGCCTGGGCCCTGAGCGCCTCCCGGGGCACCTCGACCACGTCGCGGGTCTTCAGGAAGTTGAGGGCCACCACGCTCAGCGCCAGAATCGCCGCGCCCACCAGCTCGATCGGCTTTAGGGGCGTGTTCTGGCCGACCGGCGCGGGCAGCGAGAAGATCAGGAAGAGCGCCAGCGGATAGCCGAGCTCGGCGATGGTCGCAAGCGAGGCCGGGGTCCTGGAGAGGGCCAGGTAGTAGAGGAGCATCGCCAGCAAGCCCGGCACCAGCACGATGCCCAGGAAGCTGGGCAGCTGGCTGAGCGAGTAGCCGCTGAAGGCGGCGCCGCCCTTGTCGATCAGCACGATCACCACGAGGACCGGCAGCGCGAGCACGAAGCGCAGGCTGGTGGTGACCTGGAAGCTGACATCCTGCAGCGTGTAGCGGCCGAGCACGGTGCCGCCCCCCCACACGATGACCGCGCCCAGGACCAGCAGGCCGGCCACCAGTTCGGGATGGCGGATCTGCCAGGGCGCCGCCGGGTCCCCGGCGAAGACGATCAGGTAGGCACCGACCAGAGCGGTCGCAGCCAGTGGCCAGAAGGTGCGCTTGCGGCGCTCGCCAAGGAAGACGCGGGCGAAGGTCAGACCGAAGACCGGCTGCAGGAGGTAGAGCAGGTAGACCTCGTGCAGGACGTCAAAGTTGGGGGCGCCCGGCCCAAATGCGTACCCGATGGCCTTCGTGAAGAGGACGGTGGCCAGGGCCTGGGGGCCGACCGCGATCGCGGCCAGAGCCAGCCAGCGCCTGCCGGTGAGCAGCCGCAGGCTGCGCGCGCTGGCAATCAGCACGGGGACCAGGCAGATGCTGATCAGCAGGTCTTCGACGAGCACGATCTGGCCCGAGCTGAGCTGCTTGGTGAGGCCGGGACGGAAGTAGGCGTCGAAGGCCCACATGGCTGCCGCCACGGCGACCAGGACGACCGAGAAGCGGCTGACGATCGGCTGGCTCGGCTGCGCGGCTTCTCCCCTCACGTCTCAGGATTATGCAGGGTGGTTACTCGCGACCGTCACGATCCGGGCCCCGAACCGGTGCTCGAGCTCGTTCGCGGCGTGGAAGGACGTGCGCGCCGCCCGATCCCGATCGCGGGCGGCGGCGAGGTCAGGGTCGGGACGGCGTCCTGGACCGATCCCACCATGACGGCGCGAGGCGTCTTCTACCCGGAGGGCGCGGGCTCGGCGGAGGAGCGGCTCCGCTACTACGCGAGCCAGTTCCCGGTGGTCGAGGTGGACGCCACCTACTACGCGCTGCCGCGCGAGCAGCAGTCGAAGCTCTGGGTGGAGCGGACGCCGGCCGGCTTCCTCTTCGACGTCAAGGCCCACGCGCTGATGACCGGCCAGCCCAGCGAGGTCAAGCGGCTGCCCAAAGAGATCCGGGAAGCCCTGCCGGAGAAGCTGAAGGAGAAAGC
>DATGVT010000148.1:0-2812 GCA_035300005.1 Candidatus Acidiferrales bacterium | reverse complement strand
CCGGACGTCCGCCGCCAGCCGGCGGGCGGTCTCCAGCGCGCGCCGGTGCGGGCTCGAGTAGACGGCGGCCACGTTCAGCCGGCTCACCCGTTCGGCCAGCCGCTCCGCCTGGCGGCGGCCGAACTCCGACAGCGGCGGGTCCTCGTCCGGGCCGGCGTCCTGGTAGCAGTCGGCGTGGCGGATCAGCCAGAGCTCGGTGGTACCGGGGACGCCGATCAGGAAGGCCTCCTCGACCGAGCGCAGCGCCTCCGCCAGCCGCTGGACGCGCACGGGTTAACATTCGACCACATGCCCCGTCCCGGCACGCGTCTTGCGGGCGTGATCCTGGCCGTGCTCGTGCTGTCCTCGGCCTGCGGCGGCCAGGCCCCGAAAGCCCTCGGCCCCAGCCCCAAGGCCACCGCCTCACCCGCCTCCCAGCCCTGGGTGCAGGACCTCACCTTTAGCGGGGAGCTGAACGGCAACCTGCGCCTGATTGCCCCCAGCGGGCCCGGCCAGCAGAGCGAGTGCACCGGGCACAACGCGCGGGGCGGCAGCGTCTGGGCGGCCACCATCTACGGGAGCATCGGCGGGCCGGAGGTGTGGGCGCTGGTGATGGTCGTCCGCGGCTACCGCGGCGCCGGCAGCTACGACCAGAAGAGCGCCAGCGTCCAGGTGCACAGCCAGGACAACCAGCGGGGCTGGCAGAGCTTCTACGCCAACCCGGTCGCCTTCGCGATCCTGCGGGGGGAGGAGTCGGGGACGGTGGACGCCACCCTGAGCAATCTGACCACCGGCAAGCCTTCCCTGAAGGTGACCGGGAAGTGGAGCTGCAAGGCTTAGCTTTCCCTCCCCGCTCGCGGGGAGGGTAGGGAGGGGCCGAGCTTCTAGCTCTGCTTCGGCTTCCAGGCCGGCTTCCGCTTCTCGACGAAAGCCCGGATCCCCTCCTGCCCGTCGTCGGCGACCGCGTTGCAGGCGATCGCCTCCGACATCAGCTGGTAAGCCGTGGCCTGGTCGGCCTCGACCTGCTTGTAGAAACCTTCCTTGCCGATCCGGAGCGCCTCCGGGCTGAGCTGGCCCAGCTCCTCGACCAGCTGCTGGACCTCGGCCTCCAGCTGCTCCGCCGGCACCGCCCGGTTGATCAGGCCCCACTCGGCGGCGGTGCGGGCGTCGATGAAGCGTCCGGTCAGCAGCATCTCCAGCGCCCGCTTGCGGGAGATGTTGCGGGCCACGGCCACGCCCGGCGTGGAGCAGAACAGCCCGAAGCGGACGCCGGAGGTGGCGAATCGCGAGTCGTCGCTGGCGACGGCCAGGTCGCAGGTGGCGACCAGCTGGCAGCCGGCCGCGGTGGCGATGCCGTGGACCTGGGCGATGACCGGGACCGGGACCTGCTGGACGGTCTGCATCATCTCGGTGCAGAGCTCGAACAGGTGCCGCTGGTCCTCCAGAGGGCGCCCCAGCATCTCCTTCAGGTCGTGGCCGGCCGAGAAAGCGCGGCCGGCGCCCTTGATCACGATCGCGCGCACCTCGGGCCGGGCGGCCTGGCGCCTGAGCTCGGCCGTCAGCTCCTTCATCAGCGCGCTGCTGAGCGGGTTCAGGCGCTCGGGCTCGTTCAGGGTGATCACCGCCGCCGGGGCCCGGTCGTCGACCTGGATGTGATTGAGGGCGACTGCCATGAAGCCAGCATAATCGCGTTCCGTGGAGGTCACCTACGACGACCGCTGCTTCGGCTGCGGCCGGCACAATCCGGACGGATTGCGCATGCGCTTCGAGCCGGAGGACGGCCAGGCGGTGACCGAGTTCGTCGTCCCGCCCCGCTACCAGGGCTGGGCCGGGATCGTCCACGGCGGGCTGGTCGCGTTGATGCTGGACGAGGCGGTGGGCTGGGCGGCCTGGCACGCCGGCCACCCCGGCGTCACCGGTAAGCTCGACGTCCGGCTCCGCCTGCCCCTCAAGGTGGGGGAGAGGGTGCGGGTGGTGGGGCGGGTGGAGAGCGTGCGCCGGACGCTCGTATACACCAGCGCCTTCATCGAGCGGCTGGCGGACGGCGCGCGGGTGGCGGAGGCGACGGCCACCCTGGCCGCCGTCGACCCGACCGTCGCTAGCGGGGCGTCTCCCCGGGCCAGGTGATCGAGTTGGCGAGGGGGTCGAGCAGGAAGGGTATTGGCGTGCCGGCCGGGTTGGGGTGGCCGTAGCGGCCGTCGTCGGGGATGTACGGCCCCACGCTCACCATCTCCACCGCCAGGCCCTTGCGGACCGCGACCACGATGATCAGCCGGCCGCGCAGGCTGGCGCCGTGCGGGGGGCTTACCCGCACGTCGTACACGTTGCCGTAGCCGTCCACATAGCCCAGCTCGGCTCCGGGGATCGTATAGACGAGCTTGGCATTCCCGAAGCGGTTGGCCTGGATCGCCTCCACGATCTCCTGGGCGGTGTGGCCGTTGGCCGGCTCGCCGGTGAACGTGTAGGGCCAGTCGTAGCCGTAGGCGGTTATGGTCCAGCCGATGGAGCGGTCGTCCTGGACCACCACCTTGATCGGCGGGTAGCCCTCGGGCGGGTCGTACCAGTCCAGCGAGTAGCCGAAGGCGGAGCTGCTGTAGCGGTGGGGCGGTGAGAGGGCGGGCACGGTGACCGGGGGCGGCTGGCAGTTGGGCGGGCAGGTCGGCAGCCTGTAGCCTCCCGGCCCCAGCAGGTAGGCGATCCCGCCCATCACGACCATGAAGAGGACCAGGGAGGCCGCGTAGACGGCCCAGAGCAGAGGCGGCACGGCCCGGTAGGGAGGCACTGCCGTGGGGAGACGGGCGCTCAGCGCGTGGCCGCAGTGGCCGCAGTAGCT
>DATGVT010000147.1:0-3199 GCA_035300005.1 Candidatus Acidiferrales bacterium | reverse complement strand
GCGGACGTCCGGGTCGACCAGCGCCTGCGCGAGCAGGAGCTGCAGCCGGACGGCTCCCTCAGCGACTTCAAGGAGCCGCCGGACGCCGTGCTGGAGAGGATGCGAGCGGCGGTGGGCGACGCCGCCGCCGCCCATCCGGGCGGGCGCGTGCTCTTGGTGACGCACGCCCTCGCCATCCTGGCCTACCTCTGCGAGGTGATGCGCGTCGAGGTCGGCAGGCTGCGCCTGCTGCCCTACTACACCTCGGTCAGCGTGGTCCGGATCAAGGGCGACCGGCGGATGGTGGGCGCCCTGGCCGACACCAGCCACCTGGAGCTGGATTGACGGAGGCGATCCGCCGGGACCTGGAGGCCTACCTGGGCACGCGAGTGATCAGCGTCGAGCCGGTTCCCGAGGGCCACTCGGGTTTCACCTACTACGTCCAGCTCGAAGGCGAGCGCCTGATCCTCCGCCTGCCCCCGCCCGGGGCCCGCATCGCGGGGCCCGCCGACGTGGTGCGCCAGGGCCGCATCATGGCGGCACTCAACGCCGCCGGGCTGCCCACCCCCGCCGCCCGCGCCATCAGCCCGGAGCCGGCCGTGGACGGCCGCCCGTTCATCCTGATGGAAGTCGTCGAGGGCGCTCGGATCGAGCAGGTGGACGCGTCCGTGCCGTCGCGCCAGCTGGCGGGCTCGGCGGTGGACGTCCTGCGCCGCCTGCACGGCCTGCCGCCCGAGCGCACCGGCATCGGCGGCGAGGAGCCGGTCTCGCTGGAGGCCGAGATGATGCGCTGGGCCTGGCTGATGGAGCGGGCGCCCACCGAGCTGACCGGGCGGGCGCCGGCGCTGGGCGCGCTGCTGGCCGAACGGCGGCCCCCGGCCGGGCCGCCGGCCCTGGTCCACGGCGACTACCACTACGGCAACCTGCTCTTCCGCGAGGGCCGCGTGGTGGCGGTCCTGGACTGGGAGATCGCCCAGCTCGGCCAGCCGCTGCTGGACCTGGGCTGCCTCTGCGTCGTGGCGCAGGCCGGGCGCCTGGGCGCGGAGGGCGCCATCCCGGGTGGCGGGCTGGTCGAGCTGCCGATGGAGGAGGTGATCGCCCTCTACGGGGCCGACCCCGGCGGCATGGACTGGTACCTGGCCCTGACCTACTACAAGTACGCCGCCATCTTCGGCTACAACCTGATGCTCCACCGCCGCGGGAAGCGGCCCGACCCGATCTACGAGCAGCGGACGGGTACCATCGTCTCGTTCATCGAGGACGGCATCCGCGTCCTGGGAGGTTAGCCAAATGGCCTGGGATTTCTCGACCGAGCCCGAGTTCGAGAAGCAGCTCCAGTGGATGCGCGAGTTCGTCCGCGACGAGATCTACCCGCTGGAGGTGCTGGAGGCCGACGACGGCAGCTTCATGCGCATCGTGCGCACGCTGCAGAAGGAGGTGAAGGAGCGCAAGCTCTGGGCCACGCACCTGCCTCCGGAGCTGGGCGGGCAGGGCTTCGGCCAGGTCAAGCTGGGCCTGATCCACGAGATCCTGGGCGCCTCGGTCTGGGCGCCGACCGTCTTCGGCAACCAGGCGCCGGACTCGGGCAACTCGGAGATCCTGGCCAACTTCGGCACCTCGGGCCAGAAGGAGCTCTGGCTGCACCCGCTGCTGGAGGGCAAGCTGCGGTCGGGCTTCTCGATGACCGAGCCGCACAATGCCGGCTCCGACCCCGTCGACCTCTCGACCACGGCCGAGCTGCGCGGGGACGAGTGGGTGATCAACGGCCACAAGTGGTTCACCAGCAACGGGATGATCGCCGACTTCCTGATCGTGATGGCGGCCACCGAGCCCGACGCCGGCCCCTACGAGCGGGCCTCGATGATCATCGTCCCCACCGACACGCCGGGGCTGAAGCGGCTGCGCAACATCCCGACCATGGCCGGCGAGCACGAGCGCTTCGGCTACGGCCACGCGGAGATCCTCTACGAGGACGTGCGCGTGCCCAAAGAGAACCTGCTGGGCGAGCGCGGCAAGGGCTTCCTGATCGCTCAGCACCGGCTGGGGCCGGGTCGCATCCACCACTGCATGCGCTGGCTGGGCCAGGCCCGGCGCGCCTTCGACATGCTCTGCGAGCGGGCGCTGCAGCGGCGCGCGTTCGGGGGCCCGCTGGCCGACAAGCAGACGGTGCAGAACTGGATCGCCGACTCGGCGGCCGAGATGCAGGCCGCCCGCCTGATGACGCTGCACGCGGCCTGGGTGATCGACCGGGAGGGCGCGCCCGCCGCCCGCAAGGAGATCTCGCTGATCAAGTTCTTCGGGGCGCGCGTGCTGCACGACGTCATCGACCGGGCGCTGCAGCTGCACGGCTCGCTCGGCTACTCGTCCGACCTGCCGCTGGAGGAGATGTACCGGCACGCGCGCGCGGCGCGCATGTACGACGGCCCCGACGAGGTGCACCGGCAGTCGGTGGCCCGCTACATCTTGCGGGACTACAAGGCCCCCAAGGGGCCCTGGCCGCGCGAGCACGTGCCCACCCGGCGGGAGGCCGCGCGGCGCAAGTTCGCGGCCATGCTGGAGACGATGACGGCGGACGTCTGAGCCGGCCTAGGTCTCCTGGACCTGCGCGATCCGCTGCAGGGCGGCGATCCGCTCGCGGATGGGCGGGTGGGTGTCGAAGAGGCGGTCCGACCACGACGGCGCCCGGCCCTCGAACGGGCTGTCGAACAGCATCGGCGTGATGGCCAGGCTGTTGGTCTGCAGGGGCCGGTTGCCGGCGGCGATCATCTCCAGAGCGCGCAGCAGGCCCTGCGGGTTGCGGGTCAGTTCGACCGCGCTGGCGTCGGCGTGCGACTCCCGGGAGCGCGAGAGCCCGAGCTGCATGAGGGGCCCGGTGGCGGCGCCCAGGAGCCCGAAGACGATCCCGGTCAGGATCCCCAGCGCGGGCAGGGTACCTGCCCGCACGCGGGCCATATTGAAGCAGAGGTCGGAGATCACGGACGCGGCTCCGACCATCAGGGTGACGGTCAGGATCAGAAACACGTCGTAATCCCGGATGTGACAGATCTCATGGGCCAGGACCCCCTCCAGCTGCTCGCGGTCGGCCTGGTTCAGGAGACCGGCGGTGACCACGATGCTCGCCCGGTTCGGGCTGCGGCCGGTGGCGAAGGCGTTCATAGCCGGGTCGTTGATGACGTAGACGATGGGGATCCGGATCCGAGCCCCGTAGGCGAGGCTCCCC
>DATGVT010000146.1:0-1674 GCA_035300005.1 Candidatus Acidiferrales bacterium | reverse complement strand
CTTGCCAGGGCCAGAACAAGCCCTAACCGTCCTCGTCACCGGCGGCACCGGCGCCCTGGGCCGCCAGGTGGTGGAGCAGCTCCGCGAGAAAGGCCACCGGGCGGTGATCTTCAGCCGCCGGCCGGGCCAGGGCGATTGGGTGCAGGGCGACCTCGCCACCGGCGCCGGCCTGGCCGAGGCCGTCCGGGGGATGGACGCCGTCGTGCACGCCGGTTCCGCCACCACCCAGCCCTGGAGGTACCGGGCGACCGACGTGGAGGGCACCCGCCGCCTGCTGCGGCTGGCCCGCGAGGCCGGCGTTCGCCACCTGGTCTACGTGTCGATCGTGGGCATGGAGGGCGTGCGCTACCCCTACTACCGGCACAAGCTGGCGGCCGAGGCCGTGGTCAACGAGGGCATCGCGCCCTGGTCGATCCTGCGGGCCACCCAGTTCCACACGCTGCTGGAGATCTTTCTGGACGGGATGTCCCGCCTGCCGGGGCTGATGCTGGTGCCCTTCGCCTGGCGGTTCCAGCCCGTCGACACCCACGACGTGGCCGCTCGGCTGGTGCAGCTGGTGAGCCAGGAACCGGGCGGGCTGCTGCCCGACTTCGGGGGGCCCGAGGTGCGCGCGTTCAAGGAGGTCGCGCTCTCCTACCGGGCGGCGCGACGCTGGCGCAAGCGGATTGCGAACCTGCCGCTGCCCTTCCAGTTCAGCCGGCGCTTCGCCGAAGGCGCCCTGCTCTGTCCCGAGCACCGCGACGGAACCATCACCTGGGAGCAGTACCTGGAACGGAGGTATGGGAAATGGTGACCCGAGCCGTCCTCCTGATCGTCGGCCTCAGCCACGCCCTGCCCGGCCTGCTGATCCTGCTGGTGCCGCGCTGGTTCTATGACAACGTGGGCACCTTTCCGCCCTACAATCCCCACTTCCTGGGCGACGCGGGCGCCTTCGAGCTCCCCGTCGGTGTCGCCCTGATGGCGGCGGCGACGGATCCGCTGCGGCATCGCTGGCTGATCCTGCTGGGCGCGGCGGCCAGCCTGCTCCACTTCGCCAACCACCTGCTGGGCTCGCTGGAGGGCGGCGGCCAGTGGCTGCTGACCGCGGCGGTAGGCGTGCCGGCGGCGGCGCTGGTCGGGGTGCTCTGGATCCAGAGGCCGTCCCCGCCGGCCGCCGTCTAACCCCGGGCAGCTGTGCGAACATTTGCTCGTCGTGGCGAGCGACGCCGAGGAGCTCGGGCTCAACCGCGCTGGCCCGACCACCCTGGTGGTCGACCTGAACTGCGCTTTCGCCTCGATCGAGCAGCAGCACGACCCCAGCCTCCGCGGCCGGCCGCTGGCGATCGCCGCCTACGCCACCGCAGCCGCCACCGTCGTCTCCTCCTCGCGGGAGGCCCGCGATCTCGGCATCCGGACCGGCATGAAGGTGTTCGAGGCGCGGGCGATCTTCCCCTCGCTGGCCGTGATGGAGCCGAACCCGCCCCGCTACCGGGCCGTCTCCGACCAGCTGATGGAGATCCTGAGAGGGCACAGCCCCGACGTCCTCCGGATGTCGATCGACGAGGCCTCGCTGGACCTCGCCGGCACGCCCGACCTGGCCCGCCTGGGGCCGGAGGGCGTGGGCGGGGCGATCAAGAGGGCGATCCGCGAGGAGGTCGGCGAGTGCGTCACCTGCTCGGTCGGGATCTCGACCTC
>DATGVT010000145.1:0-14285 GCA_035300005.1 Candidatus Acidiferrales bacterium | reverse complement strand
GCGAGATCGTCTTCCAGGAGGAGCAGAAAGGAACCGGCCACGCCCTGGCCCAGGTACCGCCGGAGGTGTTCGAAGCCAGGGACCTGGTGGTGGTGAACGCCGATGCGCCCCTGCTGCGGGGCGCCACCATCAAGCAGCTGGTGGCGGCCCACCAGGCTTCGGGCGCCGCCGCCACCCTGGCCTCGGTCAGCGACCCGGGCCGCGACGACGGCCGGATCGTGCGCCGGCCCGACGGCGCCTTCGAGCGGATCGTGGAGGCCAGCGATGCCGACGGACAGGAGCTGCGCCAGATCCAGGAGGTCAATGTCGGCCTCTACTGCTTCCGGGGCCCGCAGCTGCGGGGTGCCCTGCAGGCCCTGCAGCCCGACAATCGGGCCGGCGAGCTCTACCTGACCGACCTCTTCAAGGACCTCAGGCCGGTCAACGTGGTCAGGCTGGAAGATGCCGCCGAGGCGATCGGCGTCAACGACCGGGCCCAGCTGGCGCGGGCCGAGGCGGTGCTTCGGCAGCGGGTCCTGAACGACCTCATGCTCTCGGGGGTCACCATCGTCGACCCCGCCACCACCTACGTCGACGCCGGGGTGAAGATCGGCGAGGACACCGTGATCTTCCCCTTCAGCGTCCTGCGCGGCGAGACCCGGATCGGGTCCGGCTGCCGGATCGGGCCCTTCGTCGTCATCACCGACACCACCTTCGCCGACAGCTCCGACTGCGGTCCCTTCGCGCACGTCCGCTCGGGCACCGAGATCGGCGCCGAGGTCCACGTCGGCAGCTTCGCCGAGATCGTCCGCTCCAGCATCGCGCGCCGCAGCCGGGTTCCGCACGTCTCCTACCTGGGGGACGCGACCGTGGGCGAGAACGTGAACATCGGGGCGGGCACCATCACCGCCAACTGGGACGGCGAGCGGAAGAACCAGACCGTGATCGAGGACGACGCCTTCGTCGGGGTGGACACCATGCTGCGGGCACCCGTCAAACTGGGCCGGGGAAGCCGGACCGGCGCCGGCGCGGTGGTGACCCGGGACGTCGCCCCCGGCGCCACGGCGGTCGGGGTCCCCGCCCGGGTGATCCGGAAGAAGACGGCACAGCTGCCACAGGAGACCCGATGATCGGCAGGCCGCAGACGGCGGTCGAGTTCGCCAGCGAGGAGACCTCGCCCTGGGGCGAGCTGAAGCTGATCGCCGGCTCGGCCAACGCCGAGCTGGCCGCGCTGATCTCAGCCGAGCTGGGGGTGCCCCTCACTGACCCCCGCATCCGCCGCTTCTCGGACGGCGAGATCGACGTCCGGATCCAGGACTCGATGCGAGGTCACGACGTGTTCGTCATCCAGCCCACCTGCCACCCGGTCAACGAGAACCTAATGGAGCTGTTCATCATGCTGGACGCGCTCCGGCGGGCTTCCGCCGGCCGCGTCACGGCCGTCATCCCCTACTACGGCTACGCGCGCAAGGAGCGCAAGACCTCGCCCAGGGAGCCCATCTCGGCCAAGCTGATCGCCAACTTCATCACGCTGGCCGGCGCCGACCGGGTCCTGCTCCTGGACCTGCACACGGACGCCATCGAGGGCTTCTTCGACGTCCCCAGCGACCATCTGAAGCCCTTCAAGCTGATGGCTGACCACATCCGCGCCCGCAACTTCGAGAACCTGGCCGTGGTGGCGCCCGACGCCGGCGGCGCCAAGCGGGCCGAGGCGGTGGCCGGGCTGCTGGAGGCGCCGCTGGTCTTCGTCTACAAGCGGAGGGCGCGCGAGGAGGAGTCCGAGGTCCTGGACATGGCCGGCGACGTGACCGGCAAGGACTGCGTGGTGGTGGAGGACATCGTCTCCACCGGCAGCACGGTGAGCGCGGTGGCGGAAGCCCTCAAAGCGCACGGGGCCAACCGGGTCGTGATCGCGGCCACGCACCCGGTGCTCACCCCGGGCGCCGTCGAACGCCTGCGCAAGGCGCCGGTGGACGAGGTCGTGATCACCAACAGCATCCCGGTGCCGGCCGCCAAGCAGGGCCCGCCGCTAACGGTGCTGAACGTGGCGCCCCTGCTGGCGGAGGCGATCAGCCGGGTCCACTACAACCGCAGCGTCAGCGAGCTCTTTCGTTAGGCGGTGCCACCGGATGCCTGGGTAGAGCTCTTCGTACTCGCCTTCTGCGTCGTCGTCTCCGGACTGGCGTCGGGTACCGAGACGGCGCTGACCTCGGTCAGTCGGCTGCGGGTGCGGCACCTGGCCGAGGAGGGCACCCGCTCGGCCGCCATCCTGCACCGGCTCCACCAGGACCCCAGCCGGTTCCTCTCCACCGTCCTCTTCGTCAACACGCTGACGCTGATCATGGCGGCCAGCTCGACCACGCTCCTGGGCCTGCATTTCCTGCCCCCAGCCTGGGGTTTGGTGGGCGATATCGCGCTCTCGGTCCTGCTCTCGATCGTGCTCCTGATCGTGTCCGAGGTGACGCCCAAGACACTCGCCATCCGGCACGCGGAAAGGGTGGCGCTGCTGGCGGCCGGGCCCATCGACGCGCTGGCGGAGTTCCTGCGCCCCATCCTCTGGTTCATCACGCTCGTCTCCCGGGCCATCACCGGCGGCCGCGTCCGCCGCGGCCCCTACCTGACCGAGGACGAGCTGATGACCGTGCTGCAGGTCTCCGAGGAGTCGGGGGTGATCGAGGAGGAGGAGCGGGAGATGATCCACGGGATCATCGAGATCGGCGACAAGACCGTGCGGGAGGTGATGATCCCGCGCACGGACATGGTCGCCATCGAGAAGTCGGCCGGCCTCCAGGAGATCGTCCGCGTCTTCCGGCGCCAGCGCCACACCCGGCTTCCCGTCTACGAGCGCGACTTCGACCACATGGTAGGGCTGATCCACGCCAAGGATCTGCTGCTCTACCTGGCCACCCAGGACGGCAAGCCCTTCCAGGTGGAGCGGATCCTGCGGCCGATCAAGTTCGTGCCCGAGCAGAAGAAGGTGGACGAGCTGCTGCACGAGATGCGCTCGCAGCGGGTCCACATGATGGTCGTGGTGGACGAGTACGGGGGCACCGCGGGGCTGGTCACCCTGGAGGACCTGATCGAGGAGATCGTGGGCGAGATCCGGGACGAGTACGACGCCCTGGAGGAGGACCAGCTGATGCTGATCAGCGACCGGGATGCGCTGGTCGACGCCAGCTATCCGATGGCCGACCTCAACTCGGAGCTGAGCTTGGGCATCGACGAGAGTGGCGACTACGACTCCGTGGGTGGCTACGTCTACTACATGCTGGGCACCATCCCCGAGGCGGGCGCCAGCTTCCAGGGCGGCCGTGCCCGCTGGACGGTGGAGCAGGTCAACGGCCGGCGGATCAAGAAGGTGCGCCTCTCGGCCACTGAGCCCTGGCCGGACGAGGCGCTGGTGGGGGCGGGCATGGTGCCGCCCTCGCGCGACCTGAAGACGCCGCCGGCCGACGCGGCGGAGGCCGGCGATGAGTAGGCTTCTCCGGAGCTGACCACCTACAGAGACCAGGCCGTGGTCCTGCGCAAGCTCGACTACGGCGAGGCCGACCGCATCTACACGCTGCTGACCCGCGAGCACGGGAAGCTGGGCGCCATCGCCAGGGGCGTCCGGCGGACGCAGAGCAAGCTGGCGCCCGCACTGGAGCTGTTCGGCCGGATCGACGTCCTGCTCGCCCACGGCCGCAACCTGGAGGTGGTCGCCCAGGCGGTCCGCCTGCCCGGGCCGCGGCTGGAGGCGGACCCGGAGCACACGGCCCACGCGGCGCTGATCGCCGAGCTGGCCGAAAGGGTCTGCGAGGACCGGCACCCGGTCGAGGGCGTCTTCGAGCTGACCGCGCTGGCCCTGGAGGAGCTGGCCCGCGAGCCGGATCCCCGCCGGGCCTCGGCCTACTTCCTGACCCAGGCCCTGGAGCTGCTGGGCTACGCGCCCCAGCTTTCGAGCTGCGCCTCCTGCGAGCGGCCGCTGCAGCCGCGGCCGGCCGCCTTCTCGGCCGGGGCGGGTGGCGTCCTCTGCTCCGACTGCGCCGACCCCGGCCAGCCGCTCACCTCGCTGGCGGCCCTCAAGGTGCTGCGGCTGATGGCCGCCGGGGAGATCGGCCTCTACCGCCGGCTGAAGCTGGAGCCCGGCCTGCTGGACGAGATCGAGGAGGTCCTGGTGGCGCAGCTGGAGCACCACCTCGACCGGCGCCTCAAGTCGCTTGAGTTTCTGCGCCGGATGCGCGTGTGAGCGTCTCCCCGCTCGCCGGGGAGGGCAGGGTGGGGGGCGTGGCGTGACTGTGCCGCGCCAAGAGCTGCTGGACCGGGTGGTCGCCCTCTGCAAGCGGCGCGGCCTGATCTACCCGGCCGGCGAGATCTACGGCGGTGTCAGCGGCCTCTACGACTACGGTCCCTACGGCGTCGCCCTCAAGCGCAACCTGCGCGAGCTCTGGTGGCGGCACCTGGTCGAGTTGCGGGACGACGTCGTCGGGCTCGACTCCACGATCATCATGCACCCGCAGGTCTGGGTCGCCTCGGGCCACCTCCAGAGCTTCGTCGACCCCCTGCGGCAGTGCCTGGGCGAGTGCAAGCGGCGCTGGCGGGCGGACCACGTCAGGGGCGACCGCTGTCCGGAGTGCGGCGGCCAGCTGAGCGAGCCCCGCCTCTTCAACCTGATGTTCAAGACCTACCTGGGTCCGGCCGAGGACTCGGCCTCGGAGGCCTACCTGCGGCCGGAGACGGCGCAGGGCATGTTCGTGGACTTCAAGAACGTCATCAGCTCCACGCGCGTGCGCGTGCCCTTCGGGATCGCGCAGGTCGGCAAGGCCTTTCGCAACGAGATCACGCCCGGCAACTTCGTCTTCCGGGTCCGCGAGTTCGAGCTGATGGAGATGGAATTCTTCGTCCGGCCCGGCGACGACGAGCGCTGGTTCGACTACTGGCGGCAGGAGCGCCGGCGCTGGTACACAGAGGTGCTCGGCATCCGGCCGGAGCGGCTGCGCTTCTTCGACCACCCCAAAGAGGCGCTCTCCCACTACTCCAAGCAGACGACCGACATCGAGTACGAGTTCCCCTTCGGCTGGGGCGAGCTGGAGGGAGTCGCCGACCGCACCGACTTCGACCTCAGGGTTCACCAGGAGCACTCGGGCGAGGATCTGACCTACCTCGACCCGGAGACCAACGAGCGCTACCTGCCCTGGGTGATCGAGCCCGCCGTCAGCCTGGAGCGGATCTTTATCACCTGCCTGATCGACGCCTACGACGAGGAGGAGGTCCGCGGCGAGACCCGGGTCGTCCTCCGGCTGAACCGCGAGCTGGCGCCGGTCCAGGTCGCTGTGATGCCGCTCTCCAAGAAGGAGGACCTGGTCCGGCTGGCCCAGGAGGTGCAGCGCTCGCTGCGGCCTCACTTTCGCGTCGAGTACGACCAGACGGGTGGGCACATCGGCCGCCGCTACCGGCGGCAGGACGAGATCGGGACGCCGTTCTGCGTCACGGTCGACTTCGACTCCCTGAACGACCGCGCGGTGACCATCCGCGAACGGGACTCGATGGAGCAGGAGCGGGTGCCCATCGCCGAGCTCGCCGGAAGCCTGAAGAACCGGCTCGCGTGACCCGGAAAACTGATTGACCTGTCTTCTGGCCGGCGGTAGCATCCTGCTCTCTACTGCGGGCCGCGCTTGGGGAGGGAGCATTTGGGGCGAGTCGGTCGGCGTTGGTGGACCGGCCTGGGCGCGGTCGCGGGCCTGCTGACGGCGCTGGCGCCCGCGCCGCCTGCGCTAGCGTCGACGTCCATCACCCTCACCCCCATCTCGACCGGGTTCCCAAACCCGATCGGCCTGGACTACTACCAGCCCACCAACAAGATCGTCATGTCCGTCAACTGGCCTGGCGGATCCCCCAACAACTTCGTCCTGGTGGCGGCCGACGGGACCCAGTCCCAGTTCAGCACCATCAGCGGACTCACGGACGAGGTCTACATGTCGGCGATCCGCGCCAGCAGCTGCCAGGGCGGATTCAGCGTCGGTGATGTCTTCGTCGGCACGGGCACGCCCGGCGTCGTGGCCAGGCTGACCGACGGCGGCAACACGCTGATCGACCCCTGGGTCACGCTGCCTGGCGAGAGCGGCCTGCTACGAGGTGGCCTCTTCCAGGACGTCTTCTGCGTGGCGAGTGGCGATCTGATCGTGACGACGACGGCGGGCGACGTCTGGCGGATCACGTCGTCGGGGGCAGCGACCGAGGTCGCCACCGGAGTCGGTGACTTCCTGGAGGGCCCCACGACCGTTCCCAG
Organism: Candidatus Acidiferrales bacterium; assembly: GCA_035300005.1. Classification (GTDB taxonomy): domain Bacteria; phylum Chloroflexota; class Dormibacteria; order Dormibacterales; family Dormibacteraceae; genus DATGVT01. The sequence goes on along the minus strand of DATGVT010000145.1, from coordinate 8,038 downwards.
CGATCCCAGGTACGGCCCCTGGTCAGGACAGATCCTGGCCGCCTCCGAAGGCTGCGGCTGCGTGCAGAGCGTGGACCCCGCGACCGGAAGCCACACGACCTGGAGCCTCGGTCAGGGGAACTTGATCGGCAGCGGCGTGGCCTCAGCCGAAGGCGTCCACGTGGTCCCCCGCAACCAGAACTTCTATGGGGTCGACTTCGGTTCGGGAACCCTGGTCGGGGCGCCCTGGACCCAGTTCAGCGGCGTCGTGGGTGACGTGGTCGTGGCCACCGAGTTTCCAGGCCGGTTGGTCGATCTGACCTGGGATCCGAGCGCGGGCGTGTTCGTCTCTCAGGATCTTCTCGCCGCCAACGCCCGCCAGTTCGAGGGCACGACCTTCGCCCCCGTCGGTGTCCCGCCAATTCCCCCGGCACCACCACCGATCCCACCCTCGGTGATGCAGGCGGTGGGCCTCCAGGTCAGCGGATTCGCCGGCTTCCCTCTGGCGGCGCCGGTGGCGACTTTCACCGACACCGACCTCTCGGCGGTGCCCGCAGAGTTCAGCGCGATGGTCGGATGGGGCGATGGGCAGCAGACTTCCGCGGTCGTCATGCCCACCTCGAGCGGCAGCCCCGTCCACTGTGCGGCCACCACGCCGGCCTCGCGCTGCTTTCTGGTCTACGGTGGGCATACATACGCCGACAACGGGCAGTTCGGCTTCCTGGTGACGGTGACCAAGGTCAACGGCCAGACGGCCGGCGCCGGCGGGACGGCCAAGATCACCCGCTCGACGCGCCCGCCGGTCCAGGTGAGCATGTTCGGCTGGGACGTGAGCGGCGCCGTCTCCTCCGATCGAGGGCTGGTCATCTCGGGAGTGGTCCTCAACGAGACCAGGCTCGGCCGCCGCCAGCTGGCTGACGACATGAGCCTCATCTATCTGAAGGTCAGCACCACTCTGGCGCCTTCCTCCCGGCGCATCACGCTTCGGCCCGCCGCGGTTGAGCTGGGGGCAGACGGCTCCTTCATCGCCTCCAGCGTTCTGGTCGCCGGGCCGATCGTCGACTCCATCCCTCCCGATCCGGCCACCGGCTTCCCCGGCATCCTGATCGTCGCGGCCAGGTACCGCATCGACCTCAGCCCGGACCCTTCGGGTACGACCAGCTGGCTCGAGGTCGTCCAGCGCTACGAGTTCCACCAGGAGATGAGCGACACCACGCCCGGCTTTCCGGCCTGCGAGCCCAGCCAGGAGTCTCCGCTGCACCTGCGCCCGCTCAACTGCGCCCGCTGGAAGCCGATCGTCGAGTTTAGGTTCCATCCCGGGGCGGGCGATCAGCTGCTCTCCATCAACGCCGTCCAGCGCCTGCACTTCCTTCCCGACTCCAGGACGGTCCGGGCCACGACACTCGGGTTCGACTGCGATCAGGGGGCCGTCTCCCCGGCCGGCGACACCTGCCAGCCGCCATTCCTGAACCTGCTGGCGCTCTATAAAGATCAGAACCCGATCCAGAACGAGGCAGTCGTGAGCGCTATCAAGCAGAACAAGGCCGGGGACTATGACAACCTGCACCTGACCCGGAACAGCCAGGTCGGCCTGCCCTTCCCGCCTCCAGGCTGCCCGGAATGCGTGCACATGCACTGGCGCTGGGGAAAGGTCGCCTCCGGATTCAACCCGATATTCGGGCGGGGCCAGCCCCTCCTATTTCCTGGAACCGTGGCGCCTGCCCCCGACCGCAGGTCGGACCAGAGCCTGGACGTGGCCCTGGTGGCGAACCATCCCGGCGAGGAGTCCCCGCCAGACTTCCGGGACCTGGTGCAAGGCTTGCCCGCGAGTGGTTTCGGCGGCGGCAGCGAGGCGCTGGTGGATCCGGTGGTCTTCCTGTCTGCGACGGCGATGGACGAAACCGCCGACGCCTTCTTCGCCTTCGGCGGCTTCTTCGGCTCGGAGATCTGAGCGAGCCAGCGGTACCGCGCTCTCAGAGATGCGCCCGGACCCGGACCGGGCCCAGGCTGAGGTCTGCCTCCATCCCGTCGAAGGCGCTGACCCTCCGAGCCTCGCCCTCCAGCTCGGCGAGCTGGGCCTTCGAGAGCTTGACAAAGGTATCGACCCGGACCTGCATGCGCCTGCCCTTCGCCTGTCGTTGCCAGACGCCCGCGACCATCCCGTCCACCAGCAGGACAGGCGCCTGGCCGGTTCCGCCGGCGCTGCGCTCGGCGTGGCCGGCGGTCAGCTCCCGGCGGGGGTGGAAGCCGCGTAGGTAGGCGTCGAAGTGGGGGAGGAGGCGGACGCTTCGCCGGGCTTTTGCCGGCTCACCGGGTAAGTCCAGCCGTGGCTCCCCCTCCACCTCGACCTCCTCCAGTTCGCCGGCGATCTCCGCCAGCGCGGCCCGGGCCCGACGGGGATGGATCGCCAGCCACTGCGCGAACTCGTTGGCGGTCGAGGGCCCGTAAGTGCGCAGGTAGCGGCGCAGTACCTCGACCACGGCCGCGTCGACGTCCACCCTCGGCCAGCCTCCCAGCCACTCCCGCGGGCTCACGAAGGTGACCTCGGGCCCGCGGTTGGGGCCGAAGACCAGCAGGCCACGGCCGGCCGCGTGGCCGACGCCCACGCGCCACTTCGGCCAGCTGCCCGCCCCGAAGGCGGTGGACGCGTGTTCGGCCGACCAGGGCAGCCGGCGGACCAGCTCCGCGCCCAGCTCCTTCAGGGTCAGCCGCCGGCCGTCGACGGCGCGTCCGGCCTCCTCGATCAGGGTCTCCAGCAGAGCAGGGGTGATGCCGAGGAACTTCAGCCGGCGCTGGTCCTGCTCCCGGCCGCTGGCCCTGGCAGCGGCCACCCACATGGCAACTTCGCCCGCGGGGTAGAGGTGGACCGTGCCGCGGACACCCCAGGTCTTGACCAGGCTGCGCTCCTCCCAGAGCGCGCGCCGGACGTCGGTCCGCGTGATGCCGTTCACCCGAATGCCGAGCGAGAGCTCGCCCGCGGTCAGCACCTGGGCGTGGATCCCGCAGACGCCGCCCACCACCCCGACCAGCTTCCCGGCGGGGGCGCGGTCGAGCAGGAAGTGGCGGGCAAGGCGGCGCACGCGCACCTCGCTCCAGTCCGTATGCATTACAGTATTATGCAGGCTCGTATAATACTGCCGTGAACAAGCGGCGCGCGAACCCCTATGTCTTCGCCTCTCCTGTCACGGGCGAGGCCTTCGCCGACCGCGAGCCGGAGCTGAAGGCGCTGCTCGCCTGCATGATGAACGGTCAGAAGGCGCTCCTGCTCTCGCCGCGCCGCTACGGCAAGACCTCCCTGGCCGAGAACGCGATCGCGAGCCTGCGCCGCCGCGGGGGCCGCGCCTCCCGGGTGTCGCTCTTCGCGGCCACCAGCCGGCGGGAGGCAGCCCAGGCCATCGCCACTGCCGTGGTCAACCAGCTGCTGGGGTGGGCGGAGGGGCGCCTGGAGGTCCTGCACCAGCAGCTGGCCACGATCCGCGCCAGCTTCGCACTCGAGGTGTCCGCCGACGGCGTCAGGGTGACGCTGACCGCGGCCGAAGGCCGGGACGCCGACTGGGCTCGGATCACCGCCGAGACGATCCGCCTGCTGCAGCGGACCTCCAGCCCGCGCCGCCCGGCGGCGCTGGTGATCGACGAGTTCCAGCGGGCGGCTGAGATCGACCCCGCCTACCCGAACCTCTTCAAGGAGCTGGTCGACCAGCTGGCCGGGGTCAGCCTGGTCTTCGCCGGCAGCAAGCACCACCTGATGCGGCGCCTCTCCGAAGGCCCGGGCGCCCCGCTGCTCAAGGTCGGGGTCCGGATCAGCCTGCAGGTCATCCCCCGGCCGGCCATGGCCGGGTTCCTGCGCGAGCGAGCGGCCGGCCACGGCAAGCCGATGACCGCGGCGGCGGCCGGGCTGATCTACGACCTGGCCCGCGGCATCCCCAACGACGTCCAGGAGCTGGCCTTCTTCAGCTTCCAGAACGCGGCCCGGACCATCGAGGAGCCGGCTGTCCGCGAGAGCCTGGACCAGCTCGTCCGGCTGCAGTCGGCCGACCTGGCCTCCGCCTACGAGGGGCTGGCGCCGATGCAGCAGCGGCTGCTCCGACTGCTGGCGCGCAACCCGATCGCGAGCCCTTACTCGGGCGCCGTCGCGCAGGCGGTGGAGGGAGCCAATCCGAGTGCCGTGCAGCGGGCGCTGGGCCGGCTGCAGGAGCTGGAGCTGGTCTCCAGGGGTGAGCAGGGCTGGCAGGTGGCGAGCGGACTGATGGAGGAGTGGCTCCGCGGCCTCGACCGGCTCTAGGACTGCTTTCGGCGACCTCGTCCTCAACGCTGGCGTAGTCCGCTCCCTCCAGGCAGACGACGTCGACGTCGTGGTCGGCCGAGTGCTCGTCGATGGTCCCGCGCGGTGAGAACCGCAGCATCGCCAGCCCCAGCGCTTCTGTCACCAGCAGCACCTTGCCTCCGACGTTGACGCAGCCCGGCCGCGGCAGCGGCGACCAATCCGGCCGCGGCACCGGCCTGACCTCGGGCATGTCCGTCAAACTATCCGACCATGGCGAGAAAGGGCAGGGCGCAGAAGTGGGTCTATCTCTTCAGCGAGGGGTCGAAGGACCTGCGCGACCTCCTCGGCGGGAAGGGCGCCGGCGTCGCCGAGATGACGCGCGCGGGCATGCCGGTGCCGCCCGGCCTGACCATCACCACCGAGGCCTGTCGCGAGTACTACGCCCGCGGCAAGCGCCTGCCCGAAGGCCTCTGGGAGCAGGTCGAGAAGGCGCTGGCCGCGGTCGAGAAGAAGACCGGCAAGCACCTCGGCGACGCCGCCAACCCGCTGCTGGTCAGCGTCCGCTCCGGCGCCAAGTTCTCGATGCCCGGGATGATGGACACCGTCCTCAACCTGGGGCTCAACCAGAAGACGCTCGACGGGCTGCGCAAGCTGACCGGCGACGAGCGCTTCGCGCTGGACGCCTACCGGCGCTTCATCCAGATGTTCGGGAAGATCGTGAAGGTGATCGACGGCGAGCTCTTCGAGGAGGCGCTGACCGAGGCCAAGCGGCGGGCCGGCGCGAAGACGGATCCCGAGCTGAAGCCGGCCCAGCTGCGAAAGCTGGTCGACGAGTTCAAGGCCATCTACCGGAAGGAGACCAAGGAGGACTTTCCGGAGGACCCTAAGCGCCAGCTGCGGCAGGCGGTGGAGGCCGTCTTCGCCTCCTGGAACACCCCCCGCGCGGTCGCCTACCGCCGCCTGGAGAAGATCCCCGACGACCTCGGCACCGCGGTCAACGTCCAGATGATGGCCTTCGGCAACATGGCCGTCGACTCCGGCACCGGAGTCGCGTTCACGCGCAACCCGATCACCGGCCGAAAGGAGCTCTACGGCGACTTCCTGGCCAACGCCCAGGGCGAGGACGTGGTGGCCGGCATCCGGAACACCGAGCCCATCTCGGGCCTGAAGCGCAGGCTGCCCGGCGTCTACCGGCAGTTCGAGGAGTACGCCGCCCGCCTGGAGAAGCACTACCGCGACGTCCAGGACCTGGAGTTCACGGTCGAGCGGGGTAAGCTCTGGATGCTGCAGACGCGCAGCGCCAAGCGCACCGGAGAGGCCGCCGTGAACATCGCCGTCGACATGGTCCGCGAAGGGCTGATCAAGCGGCCGGAGGCGGTCGCGCGCGTGGAGCCCCGACAGCTGGAGCAGCTGATCCACCCGCGGGTCGACCCGGCCGCCCGCCTGGAGCCGATCGGCAAGGGCGTGCCCGCCTCCCCGGGCGCCGCCACCGGCCAGGCCGTCTTCGACGCCGACACCGCCGAGGAGTGGGGCAAGCAGGGCCGGGCCGTGATCCTGGTCCGCGTGGAGACCAACCCCAACGACGTCCACGGGATGATCGAGGCCAAGGGGATCCTCACCTCCACCGGCGGGACCGCCAGCCACGCCGCCCTGGTCGCCCGCGGGATGGGCCGGCCCTGCATCGTGGGCGCCAGCGCCATCCACGTCGACCTCAAGGAGCGGGCGCTGAGCTCCAACGGCCACACGGTCAGGCAGGGCGAGGAGATCACCATCGACGGCACCACCGGCAACGTCTACCTGGGCCGGGTGAGCATGATCGAGCCCAAGCCGACCCCCAACCTGAAGACGCTGTTGCGCTGGGCGGACGAGATCCGGCGCCTGGAGGTCTGGGCCAACGCCGACTATCCGCGCGACGCCCTGAAGGCGCGCGAGAACGGGGCCCAGGGCATCGGCCTCTGCCGCACCGAGCACATGTTCATGGAGGAGGAGCGGCTGCCGGTGGTGCAGGCCATGATCCTGGCCGACTCGGCGGAGGAGCGCGAGAAGCAACTGGAGAAGCTGCTGCCGATCCAGCGGGGTGACTTCGAGGGCATTCTGCGCACGATGCGCGGGCTGCCGGTCGTGATCCGGCTGATCGACCCGCCGCTGCACGAGTTCCTGCCCAACTACGACGATCTGGTGGCGGAGACGACCGAGCTCCGCATCACCGGCAAGCACCCCCACAAGCTGGCGGAGCTGGAGAAGCTCAAGGCCCGGGTGGAGGAGCTGCGGGAAGCCAACCCGATGCTGGGCCTGCGGGGCTGCCGGCTTTCGATCCTGTTCCCCGAGATCACCCGCATGCAGGTGCGGGCGATCATGGAGGCCGCCTGCGACCTCAAGAAGCAGCGGGTAGACGCGCGACCCGAGATCATGATCCCGCTGGTCGGCAGCCTGAGCGAGCTGCGGGCGGTGAAGCTGGAGCTGGAGCCGGTCGCGGAGCAGGTCCAGAAGGAGAAGGGCGTCCGCGTCCGCTACAAGTTCGGGACCATGATCGAGATCCCGCGCGCGGCGCTGACGGCGGCCGAGATCGCCGAGGACGCCCAGTTTTTCAGCTTCGGCACCAACGACCTGACCCAGACCACGTTCGGCTTCTCGCGGGACGACGCCGAGGGCAAGTTCATCGTCCGCTACCTGGAGAAGGGGATCCTGAAGCAGAACCCCTTTGAGACCATCGACGAGAAGGGCGTCGGGCGGCTGATGGGCCTTGCCGTGCGGGAGGGGCGGGCGACCAGGCCCGACCTGGAGATCGGTATCTGTGGCGAGCACGGAGGCGACCCCGAGTCGATCCGGCTCTGCCACCAGCTGGGCCTCGACTACGTCTCCTGCAGCCCCTTCCGGGTGCCCGTGGCCCGGCTGGCGGCCGCGCAGGCGGTGGTGGCCGAAGGGGTCTCGACCAAGTAGGGGCGGGACTTGTCCCGCCCGGGGGGGTGGGCGGGACTTGTCCCGCCCAGGGGGTAGGGAAGGGCCGCGGATCGGCTAGATTTCGAGGGTGCCCTCCGCCCCTACGTCGGACGACGCCTTTTCGGAGGTCAAGTCCCGCACCGACCTGGTCAAGGTGGTCGGCGAGCACGTCAAGCTCAGCCGCCGCGGCCGCGACCTCTGGGGCCTCTGCCCGTTCCACGCCGAGGACACGCCCAGCTTCAAGGTCAACCCGCAGATGCAGTCCTGGTACTGCTTCGGCTGCGAGCGCCACGGCGACGTGTTCACGTTCGTGGAGCTGATCGAGAAGACCGACCGCCGCGGGGCGCTGGAGCAGCTGGCCGAGCGGGCCGGCGTCGAGCTCAGAAAGCCCTCACCGGCCGCGCGCGAGCGGACGGAGGTGCGCCGCCGCGTGCTGGAGATCAACCGGCTCGCCGCCCGCTACTACGAGTACGTCCTGCATTCGACCAAGGCCGGCCTTGTCGGCCGCCAGCTGCTCGAGCAGCGGAGGGTCAGCGAGGAGACGGCCAGGCGCTTCCAGCTCGGCTTCGCGCCCGGCGGGGCGGGCTTCGCCGAGTACCTCCGCAAGCGAGGGGGATCGGTCCCAGACGCCGTCGCCGCCGGCCTGCTCCGGAGGGACGGCGGGGACTTCTTCCACGACCGGCTGGTGGTCCCCATCCGAGACGAGCGCGGCCAGACGCTCGCTTTCACCGGCCGCACGGTCAGAGCCGACGAGCCGCGCAAGTACGTCAACTCGCCGGAGACTTCCGCCTACGTCAAGGGCAGGGTCCTCTTCGCGCTCGATCTGGCCCGAGAAGAGATCACGAAGCGCGGCCA
>DATGVT010000144.1:0-2238 GCA_035300005.1 Candidatus Acidiferrales bacterium | reverse complement strand
CGCTGGCCGCCGCCGCGGCGGCCGCGGTCACGATCGGGTTTCTGCCCACCCTGACCAGCTTCGGGGCCGGCAGCGACGGCCTCCGCGCCGCCGGCCGGGCCGCCGCCCAGGTGCCGGGCCGCCTGCTGACCGACTCGCCGGCCGTGGCCTACGCCAGCCGGAAGGCGCCCGGCGACGTCATCGGCTCGCGGCTGCTTCCGAGCGGGCGTGAGGAGGCGCTGGCCTGGCTCCGGGCCGAGCGCGTGACCAGCCTGGTGCTGGAGGACATCGACTACTACCGCGGGGTCCAGGTCTTCCCCGACCTGGCCGCCGGCCGCCCGGAGCCGCCCTTCCGGCCGCTGGGTGACGAGCAGGCGTACCAGGCGCCAGGCGGCAAGACCGTGTACGCCTACAGCCTCAGCCCTCCCACCTGGACAGTTGAGCTGGCCGTCGGGGCGGCGGTGAGCGTTGTTCCGCCTCCGGCGGCGGGCAAGACCGCCCCGCTCGCCAAGGGCTTAGTCCTCCTGCGCGGCGGCCAGCCCTTGTCCGGCGAAGGCATGGGCTTCGGAGTGCCGATCGTCCGCTACCCGGAGGGCTGGGTCTACGCGGGGACGGCGGCTGTCGCCGACGTCAGCGCCCAGTACCCGGCCTGGCGGAAGGTCTTCGACCTGGACACGGTCGGCGGGGACCGCGCGCACGGCTACCTGTTCCAGAAGGCGCCCAGCCGAGGCCGGATCCAGGTCACCTACTACGTCGCCGGCGACCTGGTGCGGGTCGAGGTCCTACCCCTCGACCTCCAGGCCGGCTGGCAGGAGGTGGTCGTGCTCAATGAGCAGTCGAGCGCCTTCGACGACTACGCCGACGCGGCAGAGACCCGCCTCGGCTCCGCCATCAGCCGCTGGTCGCCGGTGGAGGGCGACTGGGCCCGCTTCCGGAGCCGGTCGCTGGGCCTGGAGTGGTCGCTGCCGCGGCCGCCCAACCCGGCCGGGTTCTACGCCGGTCGCGAGGCGCAGCCACCCGACTTCGACTGGAGCGGCCTCGAGTACTCGTTCGGACCCGGCTTCTACGGCCAGGCCTACACGATCACCGTGCAGAAAGCGAGGTGACAAGCATGGAGCGAGCCGACGTCGTCCTGGTCTACCCGCAGCGGGCCCCGCGCAAGGGCCGGCACTGGATCATGCCCTCCCTCGGCCTGATGTACCTGAGCTCATCTCTGCGCGCCGCAGGCGTGAGCGTGCGCCACCTCGACCACACCTTCCTGGAGCGCAGCCAGATCCTGGCCGAGATCGAACGCCTGAAGCCGTCGGTGGTCGGCGTCTACTGCATGATCACCATGCAGGACGAGGCCTTCTCGCTGGCCGAGGACCTGCGCGGAAAGGCCCTGACGGTGGTCGGGGGGCCGTACCCGTCGGGCGAGCCGGAGCCCTTCCTGGACAGCTTCGACCTGGTCGCCCTGGGCGAGGGCGAGGAGACGATCGTCGAGATCGCCGCCCATCTCGGCGATCGTGCCTTCGAGGAGGTGAAGGGGCTGGTCTTCAAGCGCGGCCGGGAGGTCCTGCGCACCGAGCCGCGGGCCCGCCTCAAGGACATGGCGGCGCTTCCGCTGCCCTACCGCGGGGACCTGCCCAACCGGGATTACATCGACTACTGGCGCCGGCACTGGCAGGACGCCACCACGCCGCTCATGAGCACCCGCGGCTGCCCGTTCAGCTGCGAGTTCTGCCACAAGCCGGTGTTCGGCAACCTCTTCCGGGCCAGGCCTGCGGAGTCGGTGATCGCCGAGATGCGCGAGATCGCCGAGCTCGGATACGACCACGTCTGGATGTCGGACGACCTCTTCACGCTCAACTACCACCGGACCATGGAGCTCTGCCAGGCGATCGAGGCGGCGCGCATTCCGCTGACCTGGGAGTGCCTGTCCAGGGTCACCCACGTGGACTTCGAGCTCTTCCGGCAGATGAAGGCGGCCGGCTGCAAGCGCATCTTCTTCGGGATCGAGTCGGGCGACGAGGGCGTCCTCAAGCAGATGTCGAAGGGGATCACCCCCGAGCAGTCGCGGGCTGCGGTCGACGCCTGCGTGAAGGCCGGGATCAAGGCGGCCGGCTTCTTCATGGTCGGCTACCTGGGCGAGACCCAGAAGAGCCTGGAGAAGACGATCCGCTTCTCCTCTCGGCTGCCCCTGGACTACGTGAGCTACACCATCGCTTACCCCTTGCCGGGCACGAAGTTCTACTCCAAGGTCAAGGAACGCAGGCAGGA
>DATGVT010000143.1:0-12120 GCA_035300005.1 Candidatus Acidiferrales bacterium | reverse complement strand
TGCACCGGCCCGAGCTCCTCGATGCGGCGGCGGGCGCGCTCCAGCGCCGCGTCGGGCGCCGGGTGGGTGGTGACCACCAGCTCGGCCGTCTTCTCCTCGACCCAGGCGTCCTTCTGGATCACGCTCGAGATGCTGACCCCCTCCTCGGCGAAGACCTGGCCGACCGCGGCCAGCACGCCCGGCTGGTCGGCGGCGCGCATCCGGTAGTAGGCACGCGTCTCCACCTCGGCCATGGGGACGACGCCGATGCGGTCGTCGAAGGAGAAGGAGGGCCGGCTGCGCACGTCGCGGCGGATCGAGCGCCCGAGGTCGATCAGGTCCCCCACCACCGAGGAGGCGGTCGGCCGCCCGCCAGCGCCCTGGCCGACCAGCTGCACCTGGCCCACCAGGTCGCCCTCGATGAAGACCGCGTTGAAGGCGCCTTCGACCTTGGCCAGCGGGTGGTCGAGCGGCACCAGCGCGGGGTGGACGCGGGCCTCCACCCGGCCGGGATGGCGCGCCGTGTGAGCCAGCAGCTTGATCGCGAACCCGAGCTCGCGCGCGTACCGGAAGTCGACCGGCTGGACGGCCTCGATGCCCTCGCGGTAGACCTGCTCCGGCCGGACCACGATCTCGTAGGCGACCGAGGCCAGGATCGCCAGCTTGTAGGCGGCGTCGAAGCCGCCGACGTCGTCTCGGGGATCGGCCTCCGCGTAGCCGGCCGCCTGGGCCTCGGCCACGGCCGAAGGGAGGTCGAGCCCGGCCGCCGCCATCCGCCCGAGCACGTAGTTGGTGGTGCCGTTGATGACGGCGGAGACGGTCTGGATCTCGTTGGCCTGGAGGTCGATCTTGAAGGTGCTGATCAGCGGGATGCCGCCGCCGACCGCGGCCTCGAAGTAGACGTCGACGTTGCAGCGCGCGGCCAGCCCCAGCAGCTCGGGCCCGTGCTTCGCCATCACCAGCTTGTTGGCGGTGACCACGTGCTTGCCCGACTCCAGGGCTCGCTTCAGGTAGCCGTGGATGGGCTCCTCGCCGCCCGCCACCTCGACCACGACCTGGATCTCGGGGTCGTCCAGGAGCCGGTCGGGGTCGGTCGTCAGCAGCCCGGCCGGCAGCTCGAGCGGCCGCTTCTTCTCGCCGTCTCGGACCAGGACCCGGCGCAGGCAGACCTCGAGGCCGGCGCGCCGCGAGAGCGGCTGGCGCCAGTCGAGCAGGCGTTCGGCCACCCGGCTGCCGACGGTGCCGAGCCCGATCAGGCCCACGTTCAGGGCGGCGGCGGACACGCGGCTATTCTGTCCGCCATGGCGCTCCTTCTGCGCGAGGCCGACGTCGAGCGCCTGGTCGACATGGACGTGGTCATGGCCTCCGTGGAGTCCGCCGCGCGCGACTTCGGGGAGGGCAAGGCCGAGAACCAGCCCCGCCGGCGGGTGATGGCGCCGGGCGGCCTCCTGAGCGTCATGTTCGCCTCTTACCCTGGCGCCGGCTACACCGGCCTCAAGGCCTACACGGCCGCTGCCGGCAAGGTCCGCTTCTTGGTCGTCCTCTTCAACCTGGACGGCAGCGCCGCCGGCCTGATCGAGGCCGACCTGATGGGCGCCTTCCGCACCGGCGCCGCCACCGGAGTGGCGGCCCGGGCGCTGGCCCGGCCCGGCCCCCAGACGGTGGCCGTCATCGGGGCCGGCTGGCAGGCCCGCACCCAGGTGCTGGCGCTGAAGCGGGCCCTGCCGGTGCGCGAGCTGAGGGTGTTCTCGCGCGACTCCGAGCGCCGGCGGCGCTTCGCGGACGAGATGGGGGCGGTGGCGGCGCCGTCAGCGGAGGCGGCGGTTCGGGGAGCGAGTGTCGTGGTGACGATCACGAACAGCGCCCAGCCGGTGCTGGAGAGCGAGTGGGTGGAGGCGGGCACGACCGTGGTCGGGGCCGGCACCAACTTCCCCACCCGCTCCGAGCTGCCGGCGGAGCTGGTGCGGCGGGCGGACCTGGTCGTGGTCGACCAGGTGGAGGCGGCCCGGCTGGAGTCGGGTGACCTCATCCAGGCCGGCTTCGACTTCGAGAAGGCGGTCGAGCTGGGGGCGGTTCTGGCCGGCAAGGCGCCCGGCCGGCGCTCCGACCAGGACGTGGTTCTCTTCGAGTCCCACGGGCTGGCGCTCTGGGACCTGGCGGCCGGCGCGGTGGTCCTGGAGGCGGCCCGCAAGGCCGGGGTGGGCGAGGAGGTCCCACTCTTCTAGCCGGCCGTCGGCCGGGGCGTAGAGCGAACAGCCCCCCTTGACAGGCGGCCTCGCAGCTGCTTTGATCGGTCAATCGATCAATCAGATCGGTCGATCGATCAGGGGGTCGCGGAGATGACTAGGATATGGCGGCGATGGCGGAGAGGAACCGGCGCGTGGAGATCCTAGACGCGGCCACGGCGGTGATCGTGCGAGAGGGCTTCCAGAACGCTTCCATGAAGCAGATCGCGGCCGAGGCGGGCATCTCCCAGTCCCTGATCCACCACTACTTCAAAAACAAGGAGGAGCTCCTCGTCCGGCTCCTGGACCGCCTCGACGAGGAGGCGCTGGCCGGCCTGCGCCGGGAGCTGGAGGGCAAGGACGACCCGCTGGAGCGCTTCGTGGCCGCCATGCAGGTCGCCGTGGACCTGGACGAGCTGGGCAGGCCCTTCTGGAGCCTGATGCTGGACCTGATGTCGGCCAGCCGAAGCAACCCTGGACTCCAGGAGCCGGTCAACCGGCTGATCGACCGCTGGCTGCGGGTGATCGGCGAGGAGGTCGCCTCCTCGGCGGGAAGGATGCCGGGGCCAGGCCTGGTGCCCCCCGAGGACGTGGCCGCCATGACCACCGGGCTGGTCTACGGGCTGGGCCTGATCCTGGCCGCCAGCGGGCGCAGCAAGCTACCTGGCATCCGGGCTTTCGTCGCGCTGATCGCGGCCGCCGCCGGATTCACCTACTCCATGGCCGGCGAGGAGCCGCCTCTGGAACGGCTGCTGGCCATGATCCAGCGGTTTCAGCCCGGAGAGCTGCCCACTTCTTAGCGACCCGCCGCCGAGGGCACCGCGCGGAGTGAGCGCAGCGGCGAGAAGACCGCCGGCAGGAAGTTGAGCGCGGTCAGCAGGGTCCCGGCCACGAGCGCGGCGAGCAGCCCCTCGGCCTGCCCGAGCACACCTCCCGCCAGCGCTCCGGCCACCTGGCCCAGGTAGACCAGGACCACGACCCCGGCCTGGGCGCGGCCGAGCAGATGGTTGGCGATCACCGACTGGCGGATCGCCTGCTGGTTGACGTTGTAGACCATCAAACCCAGGCCGGTGATCAGCGCGCCGGCCAGCAGGATCGGGAAGACGGCGGGGCGGGGCGCCAGAGCCGCGGGCAGGTTGAGCAGGACCCCGGCGGCGAAGAGGACCGCACCGGCCACCATCAGCGGCCCGATCCCCAGGCGCGCGACCAGCGGGCGCGCCACCTGCGCTCCCAGCAGCGAGGTCAGGCTGCCGGCAGCGCCCAGCAGCCCGAGCTCGAAGGGCGTGATGCCCAGATGGTTGACGAAGAGCAGGACGAAGACCGCCCCGCTGAGGCTGCCGCCGGCGTTGGCCACGACCAGCGTGAGCGTGATGGAGCGCACGAGCGGGTGCGACCAGAGGACCCGAAGCCCTTCCAGCGCTTCTGCGAGCACGTGCCTGCGTGGCCCTTCTACGGCCGGCGCCGGCTCCGGTCTCCGGATCCATGCCGTGGTGACCGCCCCCACCAGGTAGGAGAGCGCGTCAAACGTGATCGCCATCGGCGCCGTGATCGCCTGCACCACAGCACCCGCCACGCCCGGCGCGGCCAGCTGCGCGATCGTGCGGGTGGTCTGGTACTTGGAGTTGGCCTCGACCAGGTGCTCGCGGCCGACCAGGCTGGGCAGGTAGGCCGTCTGGGAAACCAGCAGGAATACGGTTGCCGCCCCGGTCGCGAAGGAGACCGCGTAGAGCTGCGGGATCGAGAGGGCATGGAAGAGAGCCGCCAGGGGTACGGTCGCCAGCGCGCCCAGGCTGGCCAGCTGGGAGGCGACCATGGCGGGCCGGCGCGGCACCCGGTCCAGCCAGACTCCGGCGGGAAGGGCGAACAGCAGTGCCGGCGCCGTCTGGCAGACCCCGAGCAAGCCCATCTGGAAGGGGGTCGCCTGGAGGGTGACGGCAGCCACCAGTGGCAGCGCGAGGAAGGTGAACTGGCTGCCGAACATAGAGACGCTCTGGCCGAGCCAGAACTTGAGGAACTCGCGGTCGCGCCAGAGGTCGCCGCCTACGCGAGGAGATCCTACCGGTCCTAAGTCAGGGCAGGTGCGACTGGACGGGCGTGGCGCCGAGCGAGATGTTGAGGCTGGCCATGACCAGGAAGGCGATCATCAAGATCGCGGCCAGGGCCAGGCTGGCAGCCGGGTACACGGCCCAGCGGGGCAGGTCACGCGGGGCTTGGGCGGCGCGGGCCAGTAGATCGACCCAGTCGGGCCTCGACCGCGGCGTCCAGGTGTCGATCTCCTGGCGCAGGCGTGTCGCTACGTCGGTTTCGGAGGGAACGGCGAATCCGTCCCCTGTGGGGTCACCTCTCACGAAGAATCCCTTCACTATGCGAACGCCCCAGGTCGTCGGGTTGTTCGCTGGCGGCCAACTCGCGGCGCATGATCACCATCGCCTTCGCAATGCGGGAGGCGACGGTACCGGCCGGGATGCCGAGCATGCCCGCGATCTCGTCTCGGGTGAAGCCCTGGTAGTAGTGCAGCACCACCGCCGCCCTCAGCTTCGGCGTCAGCGCCGCCAGCGCCAGATCGACCACGCCCTTGGCCTCGGCCTGGTCGTACTCCCGCCGGTCCGGCGGCAGGTAGAGCCGGGCGGGCAGCGCCCGGGCCAGCTTGGCGCGGCGCAGGTGGGAGATGGCCGTGTTCACCGCGATCCGGTGCAGCCAGGCCCCGGGCGGGGCGGTCGGCTGGTATCGATGGCGGGCGCGGTAGGCACGGACGAAGGCCTCCTGGGTCAGGTCTTCGGCGGCGGCGGGCTCCAGGACGATGGCCAGGACGGTCCGGAAGACGGCGGTGAACTCGCGTTCGTAGAGCTCCTGGAACTGGGTCGCCGGGTCCAGGAAGCCCGCCCTGCCGCCCTCCACGTTCGAATCCTAGGCGTGCCGAGGAGGTCACACAGCCGCGTTCGCCCTCGAATGCGTGCCTCGTGACCACGAATGGGCCGCGCTCGCCCTCGGATGCGCGGCTCGGGGATCGAGCCCCGAGCGAACCTGCGCGACGACCTTGTCGGGGGTGGCGAAGACGTCGGCGGCGGTGAATCTGAGCAGTCGGTAGCCGGCATTGAGGAGACGGTTCTGTCGCCGGCTGTCCTCCACCAGGCTCTCGCGGTGCACCTGTCCGTCGTACTCGATCGCCAGCCGCTGAACCGGGTAGTAGAGGTCGGCCCGGCCCACGAAGTTGCCGCCCTCGTCGTCCAGCGGGGCCTGGACCAGCGGCCGCTCCAGGCCGGCGAGCACCAACAGCAGTCGGAGCCGGCTCTCCATGGGCGACTCGGCGCCTTCATCCATCAACTCGATCACCCTCCGGAGCGCCCTGACGCCCTTGCGCCCGATACGGCCGTGAGCCCACCGACACAGCTCCGCGACCTCGACTTTCCGCCTGTTGAGCGCCATGTCCGCGACCACGACGGTCTCGACCAGGCCCAGATTGGGAACCAGATCGACCAGCGTTCGTGGAATCGAGGTGACGGGGAATCCGCGCCGCCACACCACGTCACCGGCGCAGAGGTCCACGCGCCGGACCGAGACGCCCACACGAGTGGCCGCACCCGAGGCGTCGGGCACGATCACCTCGATCGGGCTGCAAGGCGGAAGCTCCAGGCCATGCAGCCAGGCCGCCGTGCGGCCCGAAACAGCGGCGCCGGCAGGCAGCCGGAGGGCTGCAAGCCGCAGCTCAGGCCGAGCGCCGATGCCATTCCAGACATAGGTTCCGCGCTGCAAGCGGCGCCAGCTGGGTCCTTGCAACTGCCACCGCGTCAGGCCCGCCGCTCGGGCCATATCGAGGCTGAACGCGCCGTGGGTGAGCTGGTCTGGGATGCGGGGAGGGCGGCCCACGGCTTGAGGATCAGGAAGGCCGGCCGCAGCCACAACGCTGCCCGTTAAGACGCGTTCGCCCTCGGATGCGCCCACACGCGGGTCGCGCAAGGGCGCATTCGCCCTCGGATGCGCTCAGGGTGGTGGGCGGCCCGGGACTCGAACCCGGATGGGTCACCCCACACGCCCCTCAAACGTGCGCGTCTACCAGTTCCGCCAGCCGCCCGGCTGGGTGCCTCCGCACCTCCCCGCTAGAGGATTCGAACCCCTAACCTCATGGTTCGCAGCCATGCGCTCTATCCGTTGAGCTAAGCGGGGGCACCGGCCATTATAGGTAGCCCCCTGGGGCCGCCCGGACGAGCTACCGAGCCGCGGCCACGTAGCCCGTCCGCTGGTGGTTCAGGCCCCAGGCCGCGTACCGCACCAGCGCCACCGGACCGTAGGGCCGCCGCAGCGCGCGCGTCGTCCGCGACTCGATCGCCGCCCGCAGCGCGGCCGGCGTCCGCCCCGGAAAGCTGGTCCGGGCCCGCCCCACCGCGTCCACGATGTGCGCGTCCGAGCTCCCCAGCTCAGCCGCACCCAACCCCAGGTTGAGCCGCCGCGCCAGCTGGTTGAAGACGTAGAAGCCGGGCGTGGCGTTCGCCACCTCGATGCCGTCGAAGTCCAGCTCGGCGGCCAGCCACCCGACTCCGTGGACGGGGCCCCGGCCCCGCACCTGGCGAGTGGTCCGCCAGAAGGGATGGGGGGCGAAGGCCAGGCCGCCCTGGGCGTGGATCGCCTCCACGGTGGCCGCCGCCGACATCCCCGGGCGGACCCGCCGCTCCAGGAAGAGGCCCACGACGTGACCGTCCCGGCTGGAGACCTCCTCCCCCACCACCACGCCCAGCCGCCGGCCCCGCCGGCGATCCGCATGGGCGGCCGCCCGCAGAGCCCCCTCGATGGTGTCGTGGTCGGTGACCGCGATCAGGTCCAGGTCGGTGCGGCGGGCAACGTGGTCCACCAGCCGTTCGGGCTCCGGCCAGCCGTCCGAGAAGCGTGTGTGCAGATGCAGGTCGGCCTGGCCGCGGGCGGGCATCCGCTGCATGGTACGCAACCCGCGCCCGCCTGGAACGGCGCCCAGGGGTAGAGTAGGCTCGCTTCAGGCGAACTCAACCGGAGGTGGCGGCAGGTGCAGGGTCAGATGATGGATTACGAGCTCAACCTCCAGCACGTGCTCTGGAGGATCGAGAGGCTCTTCCACCGCAAGGAGGTCGTCACCAAGCGGGAGGACCGGGTCCACCGCATCAGCTACGGCGAGCTGGTGCCCCGCATCAATCGCCTGGCCGGCGCGCTCCAGCGCCTGGGCGTCAAGCCGGGCGACCGCGTCGCCACCCTAGCCTGGAACAACTACCGCCACCTGGAGCTCTACTACGCGGTGCCCTGCATGGGCGCCGTCCTGCACACCCTCAACCTCCGCCTCTTTCCCAGGGATCTCGAGTTCATCGTCAAGGACGCCGACGACAGGGTCCTCTTCGTGGACCACACGCTGGTCCCGATCCTCAACCAGCTGGCCGGCAAGATCCCCAGCGTCAAGCAGATCGTCCTGATGACCGATGGCGCCCCCGCGCCCGAAAACCAGCTGGGCGAGATGCTCGACTACGAGAGCCTGCTGGAGGCGGAGTCGGACGCCTATCCCTGGCCCGACGTCAAGGAGAACCAGGCCGCGGCCATGTGCTACACGTCGGGCACCACCGGCAATCCGAAGGGCGTGGTGTACTCGCACCGTTCGCAGTTCATCCACACCATGGGCGTCATGCAGACGGACAGCCTGGCGCTCAGCGAGAAGGACACCGTCTTCCCGATCGTGCCCATGTTCCACGCCAACAGCTGGGGCCTGCCCTACGCCTGCGGCATGGCGGGCTGCAAGGTGATCTTCCCCGACCGTTTCATGGGCGACGCCAAGGCGGTGGTCGAGCTGGCCGAGCAGGAGGGGGCGACCATCATGGGCGGCGTCCCCACCATCTGGATCAACGTGGCCGCCCTCCTCAAGGAATCCGGCAAGCGGCTGCCCAAGGTGCACACGGTCATCTGCGGCGGCTCGGCCATCCCCCGTTCCCTGATGCAGTCCATGGACGAGGTGGGGTTGCGCATGCTCCACGCCTGGGGCATGACCGAAACCAGCCCGCTCGGCAGCGTCGCCCGCGTTCACTCCTGGACGCCCAAGGAGGAGGAGCTGAACGAGCGCCTCACGCAGGGGGTGGCGGCGCCGGGGGTTCTGATCCGGATCAGCGATCCGGCCACCGACGAGGAGCTGCCCTGGGACGGAGTCGCCTTCGGCGAGATCCAGTGCCGGGGCCCCTGGATCGCCAAGGGCTACCACCACAACGCCGACCCCGGCAAGCTGACCGCCGACGGCTGGTTCCGCACCGGCGACGTGGCCCGGATCGACCCTGACGGCCACATCACGATCGTCGACCGCACCAAGGACGTCATCAAGTCCGGCGGCGAGTGGATCTCCTCGGTCGAGCTCGAGAACGCCCTCATGGCCCACCCCAAGATCCTGGAGGCGGCCGTGATCGGGCTCAACCACACCAAGTGGCAGGAGCGGCCGGTCGCCTACGCGGTGCCGCGCCCGGAGTTCAAGGGCAAGGTGACCCAGGCAGAAGTGATCGAATTCCTCCAGGACAAGGTCGCCAGGTGGTGGCTGCCGGACGAGGTCCGCTTCATCGACGAGATCCCGAAGACTTCGGTCGGCAAGTTCGACAAGAAGGTGCTACGGTCGAAGGCCGAGCCCATCAACGAGGCCGTCGCCCCCGCCGCTCGAACCTAGGCCCGCAGTCGGCCGGGCCCTAAGGCGGTCCCAGCCGAGGGCCGGGTGCCGCATACTCACGTGCGCCGGGGAATGCCTTCGTGATCCAACAGCTGGGCCGATTCCCCGTCCAGGCGGAGATTGGACGGGGTGCCATGGGCGTCGTCTACCGGGGCTGGCACCCGGGCCTCGACGTTCCGGTCGCCATCAAGGTCCTGGCCGATCAGTACTCCCGCGACCAAGCCTTCCGGGAGCGCTTCCAGCGCGAGGCGGCCACCATCGCCTCCCTCAACCACCCCGGCATCGTTCGTGTATACGACTTCGACTCCGTCGAGGGCGCCCTATTCATCGTCATGGAATGGGTCGAAGGCCGCTCGCTGCGGGCCTGGCTGACCGAGTACCACCGCTTCACGGTCGAGGTCTCGCTGGACCTGATCCAGCAGGTCCTCTCGGCGGTGGGAGCCGCGCACGACCGCGGCATCGTCCACCGCGACCTGAAGCCGGACAACGTGCTCATCTCGAACCGGGGCAAGACCAAGATCCTGGACTTCGGCATCTCCAAGCTGGTGGACGACAAGGCGCACCTGACCGCCACCGGCTCCATGGTCGGCACCCCCGCCTACATGGCTCCCGAGCAGGTCAAGGGGATGGCCAACATCGACAAGCGGGCCGACGTCTACTCGCTGGGGATGATGCTCTACGAGATGCTCCACGGCGAGCCGCCCTTCGTGGGCCCGCTGCCGGCCATCCTGCACTCCCAGGTCTTCGACCAGCCGCGGCCGTCGACGGCCATCCCCCAGCCGATCATGGAGATCTTCTATCGGGCCACGGCCAAGGACCCGGCCCAGCGCTTCACCACCTGCGAGGAGTTCGCCGGCGCCCTGCTCTACACGCCCAAGGCCGCCGAGGCGGTCCGGCCGGCGACGCCTCCGCAGCCGTTGGGCATCCGCATCGGGCTGCCCCGGATCGGGCTGCCCAAGCTGGGCGGCGACCACGAGAAGCAGGGCGGCTGCTCCTTCACCGGCTGCGGCGGCAAGGAGGGCTGGGCGTGCACCTACCGGGACCTGTCGGGCCGCCCCTGCGGCACCTGGTGGTGCGACCGGCACATCCAGTTCGTCGAGAACACCGCCTTCTGCCCGCGTCACGCCAGCGTCATCAAGGCCCTGGCGATCACCGCCGGAACCATCCGGGAGATCAAGAACCTGCCCGCCGTGGACGACCGCGCGCTGCCGCTTGCGGCCCTGGTGGGCGAGGACGTCGACAAGGACATCACCGAGCTCCTGCGCCGCCGCTACCAGTCCAAGACTGACGTGCAGATCGTCGCCGACCGAACGGTGCGGCAGACCTACGTCGGCCGCCAGGACGTCGCCTGGGAGCGGAGCTGGGCCGCGCTGCACGGGAACAACTACATCGCCCGGGTGGGCGTGCGGGTCACCTACGCCGAGCCGGACAAGGTCCAGGTGCTGATCGGCAACACGATGGTGTTCGCCGAGGTCCCGGACTGGATCAGCCACCGGCGGGAGGGCGAGCCGCCCGCCCACGGCGACCGGGCCCGTTTCCGGAAAAAGATTGTCGAGGTGGTCATGAAGCAGGTCGACCAGCCCACGCCGGTCACGTCCGGCCCGCCGCCCAGCACCAGCCAGCAGGCGGCCGTCAGCAACGTCCGGATCAGCCAGACGCTGGCCGAAGGCCTGATCCTGCGCCTCCTGCAGACCGCCACCCGGCTGACCGGCTACGAGATCGGGGAACGCCTGGCCCTTCCGTTCTCCGCCGCGGAGCCGGTGCTGAAGTCCCTGACCAGCGGCAACTTCCTGGAGGCGCTGGGGATCTCGTCCGACCCGGGACCCTGGAAGGCGCGCCCACTGCCCGAGCAGATGTCCTACTCGATCACCAACCAGGGCCGCACCCGAAGCGAGGAGATCGCGTCCGCCAGCACGCGCTACCTGGGCCCGGCGCCGGTCTCCCCGGACGAGTACAAGGCCTCGCTGGCGGCGGCCGCCCGGCCCGGCTCGCTGACCCCCGGCCAGGTCCAGCTGGCCCTGGAGGGCATCGAGGTCCCGCCCGGGGTGGTCGAAGCCATCGTGGCGGCCGTCAACTCACGCTCCTCAGTGTTCATCTACGGCGCCCCCGGCAACGGCAAGACCTCGCTCGCGCGCCGGATCGTGAGGCTCCTCGGCGGCGCGATCGTGGTCCCGATCGCCCTCGACCTGGACGGGGAGGTGCTGACCGTCTTCACGCCCTCCGTGCACAAGCCTGTCGAACCGCAGCCCGCGGATCGTCGCTGGCGGCGGGTCGAACGGCCGCTGGTCCAGGTCGGCGGCGAGTTCGAGCCGGGCCTGCTGGACCCGACCTGGGAGGCAGGCAGCCGGACCTACGGGGCGCCGCTCCAGGTGCAGGCCAACGGCGGCGTGCTGCTGATCGACGACCTCGGCCGCCAGCGGGTGACGCCGAAGCAGATCATGGACCGGCTGCTGGTGCCGCTGGAGCAGGAGGTCGACTACATGAACCTGACCTCCAGCGGGCGCAAGGCCGAGGTGCCGTTCAAGACCCAGCTCGCCCTCTCCACCAACCTGAAGCCGGGGGACCTCCTGGACGAGGCCTACCTACGGCGCCTCTCCTACAAGGTGTTCATGCCCGACCCCACCTGGGAGGCCTGGTGCCGCATCTTCGAGCGCGAGCGGGAGAAGATGGGCATCCCCCCAAACCCCCAGGTCCTGGAGGTCGTCCACGGCTTCTACGGTGAGCGGCCGCTGCGCGGCAACCATCCCCGCGACCTGCTGGAGCGGCTGACCGACGTGGCCGCGGCGCGCGGGATTCCGCCGCAGCTCACCACGGACCTGGTGCAGGCGGCCTGGCAGACCCTGTTCGTGGCCAGCTGACCCGCGTCCCCTCCCTACCTCCGGCCCCGGCGGGCGGCCAACCGGCGCCGGCCCCCAACGGGGGAGGGAGGCTATACCCGGTCTCAAAGTTCTGAAGCCAAGACTGATACCGGCACGACCGTCTACGTCGGCAGCGGCGCCCCGCGCAGAGCCGCCATCCTCAGCGCCCGGTTGATGTCGGTGGGCGACACGATGCCGACCAGCTCGCCGCCCTGCAGGACCAGGACGCGGCCGTCGCCGCAGCTTCCAGTGCGGTCGAGGAGGTTGATCAGCGGTTCAAAGGGAGCCGAGGTCGCCACCTCGTCCAGGCCGCAGGCGAGGTCGCGGACCCGGGTCGCTCGCCGCGCTTCGGGGGCCACGTCCTTCAGGCGCGAGAGGGTGATCAGCCCGTCCAGCTTGCCCT
>DATGVT010000142.1:0-2971 GCA_035300005.1 Candidatus Acidiferrales bacterium | reverse complement strand
AACGCGCGGCCGCTGGTGGAGCGGGCGGTGAAGATCCGTATCCTGGGCTGCATGGCCCTCTCCATCGCGCATACCGCCACGGGCGGGCTGGACGCCTTCTGCTCGCCGGTCCGGGCGCGCGTCTTCGACATGTCCGCCAGCCTGCTGGTGCTGCGCGAGGTGGGCGGCGTGGCGACCGACTTCGAGGGCCTGCCACTCGACCGGCTGCCGGCCACCCTGCAGAGCCGCAGCACGCTGCTCTGCGCCGCCGACCGGCAGAGCCACGAGCTGGCGCTCGGCCTCCTGCGCTTGCAGTGACGCTCCAGCCGAAGACCGGGACCTTCGCGCTCCTGAGCTTCGAGGGCCCCGACGTGTACAGCCAGGCCGGCGGCCTCGGCGTGCGGGTGAAGGAGCTGGCGCGGGCACTGGCCGAGGCAGGCTTCGAGACCCATCTCTACTTCGTGGGCGCGCCCGACCTGCCCGGCGAGGAGACCCTGGTCGACGGCCGGCTCACCTACCACCGCTGGTGCCAGTGGCTGTCCGACCGCTACCGCGGCGGCGTCTACCACGGCGAGGAAGAGAAGATCAGGGACTGGAACCAGAGCCTCCCCGGCCACCTGGTCAACCGCGTGCTGGTGCCGGCCGCCGAGGCCGGCCGGGCGCTGGTGGTGCTGGGCGAGGAGTGGCACACCACCTGGTCCATGAACCTGATCTCGGACGCGCTCTACTACCGCGGCCTGCGCGACCGGATCGTGATGCTCTGGAACGCGAACAACCTCTTCGGCTTTCACCGCATCAACTGGTCGACGCTCTGCTTCGCCGCCACCGTCACGACCGTCAGCCGCTACATGAAGCACCGCATGTGGTCGGAGGGCGTGAACCCGATCGTGATCCCGAACGGGATCCCCTCCGACTCCATCCGGGACCCGGCGCCCGAGGACGTGGCAGCCCTCCGGCAGGCGGCCGCCGCCGACCTCTTCCTCTTCAAGATCGGCCGTTTCGACCCCGACAAGCGCTGGCTGGTGGCGGTCAGCGCGGCCGGCCACCTGAAGCGCCAGGGCCTCGGGGTGCGCTTGCTGATCCGCGGGGGCCAGGAGCCGCACGGCCACGAGGTGCTCGCACACGCCCAGTACGTGGGGCTGCAGGTGGACAGCGTGGAGGCTCCCGGCGACGTGGCCGGCCTGGCGGCGCTGCTCCGCGAGCACCGTCAGGCGGACGTCATCAACCTGACCACCTTCGTGCCCACGGGAATGCTCGGCCCGCTCTACGCGTCGGCCGACGCCGTCCTCGCGAACAGCGGCCACGAGCCCTTCGGCCTGGTCGGCCTGGAGGTGATGGCGGCCGGCGGGCTGGCGGTGACCGGGTCCACCGGCGAGGATTACGCGGAGCCCTACCGCAACGCGCTGGTGCTGGAGACGGAAGACCCCCTGGAGCTGGTGACCGGGCTGCGAATCCTGAAGGAGCGGCCGCGGATGGCAGAGCGCATCCGCCGCGAGGGCCGGCGCACCGCAGGCGACTACGTCTGGGAGAAGGTCATCGACCAGCTGCTGTTCCGGATCGAGCTCGCGGGCGCGCAGCAGTCGGTGCGATTCCCGGAAGCGGACTCGCCGCGGCGGGTGGCGCGGGCGGCGCCGCGCCGGAGGCCGGCACCCGCGCCGGCCAGGGTCCGGCCGCCTCGCCGCCTGCCCCCCGGCGACGCGGTTGGCTGAGAACCTGGTCGTCTATACGGTCGTCCACCAGCCGCGCCGGCTCCGCCTGCCCGCGCGGGTGGTTCCTCTGGGCACGTCGCCGGCGGAGATGGGGCGATACCTCTTCGACGAGGAAATGGACCGCCGCTACCTGGAAAAGATCGCCCGCTACGCTTACCGACCCGCGACGGCCATGTTCAGCAAGCTGGCGGGCCGGGGTTGGAAGATGGCGATCGGCTTCAGCAACTCCTTCCTGGTCCAGGCCGAGCGCTGGGCCCCGGACGTCCTGGAGGGCTTTCAGAAGCTGTGCGCCAGCCCGCAGGTCGAGGTCGTCTGCGTGGAGCCGTACCACTCGTGGCTCTGCTACCTGGACATCGTCGCCTTCCAGGAGAAGATGCGCTGGCAGAGGGCGCGGCTGGAGCAGCTCTTCGGCAAGCCGGTGACGGTCGCCGACACCACTGAGATGTTCATGTCCAACGACGTCTACTTCGCCCTCCAGCAGTGCGGCTTCCGGACCGCGCTGAGCGAGGGCCGCCCCTGGCAGCTGGGCGAGCGAGACCCCACCTATCTCTACCGCTACCCGGGCCAGGCCATGTCGCTCCTCTGCCGCCATCACCAGCTCTCGGACGACGTCGGCTACCGCTTCTCGGACCGCGGCTGGTCGGAGTTCCCCCTGACGGCCGAGCGCTATGCCGGCTGGATCCGCGAGACCTGGGGCGACCTGGTCGTGCTGGGCTGGGACTTCGAGACCTTTGGCGAGCACCACCGCGAGGAGTCCGGCATCCTCGGCTTCGTCCCGCGCCTCAACCGGGAGCTGGCACGCCGGCGCGTCAGCCTCCGCCTCCCCTCGGAGGCGGCTGAGGCGTTCGCGGGGCGGGCCTACGACCTCCCGGTCAACGAGTACGGGACCACCTGGGCCGGCGACGGCGGGATGGAGTTCTTCCTGGGCAACCATGCGCAGCTCGGACTCTTCCGCCTCATGCACCACGCCTACTCCAAGGCCCGGCTGACCGGCGACGCCTCGCTGGTGGAGCTGGCGATCTGGCTGCTCCAGTCCGACCACCTGCACACCATCCAGTGGTTCACGCGGGGAGGCTCCGACGCCGAGGTCTCGACATACTTCACGCCGGAGGAGTGGTGGGTCCTGGGCGGGCTCGGCATCCTGCGCGAGCAGCAGCGCGTCTACATCAACTTCATCCGCGCCCTGGATCAGCTGGCGGGGTGACAGCACGTAGGATGGACGCTTTGCGATGAAGCCTATCCACCTGGCCCTGGTCTGGCACATGCATCAGCCGTATTACAAG
>DATGVT010000141.1:0-4823 GCA_035300005.1 Candidatus Acidiferrales bacterium | reverse complement strand
GTTCAAGCAAGCGGTCGCGGGCCGCCGGCGCCAGCTCCTGGCTGCCGGGCTCGGTCGCCAGCCGGGCCGCGTACTCGGCGTGGATCCGCAGCAAGCGCCGCACCCGCACCTGCAGTTCCAGCGTACGCATGTTCGATGCTGATCTTACCCGAACGGGCGTTCGCGGAGCAAGCGGGGTCCAGGACCCGGCCGCGCCTCCTCCCCCACCCTTTGCCGGCCGCGGCCGACCAGCCGCCTAGGGCGCGAAGATGCGGCCCAGCTCCCGGGCCAGGCGAGCCGGCCCGGCGCCGCCGGCGACCGCGAAATGGCCGCCGGCCTCGTTCACCGCCCCCACCAGCGCCCGGCCGAAGGCGACCGGGTCGGCGGCGGCGTAGAAGGCGTCGGCGGCGGCGGCCCGGCGCACCTCCTCCTCGACCATTTCGGCGAAGCGGCCCTGCAGCCGGTGCCTGACCGCCTCGATCGCGGGCGAGAGGCCGACCGACTCCACCAGCAGCAGGCGGGCGACGCGGACGTCGCGGAAGCAGGCCGCCAGGAAGGCGGCGATCCCGCGCCGCAGGCGGTCGCGATGGTCAGAGCCCTGGGCGGCGGCGGCGATCACGGCCTGGATCAGGCGGCCTCCCTCGGCCTCCAGCAGCTGCCGAAAGCAGTCCTCCTTGGACTCGAAGAACTCGTAGAA
The DNA here is from genome assembly GCA_035300005.1 of Candidatus Acidiferrales bacterium. Taxonomy (GTDB): domain Bacteria; phylum Chloroflexota; class Dormibacteria; order Dormibacterales; family Dormibacteraceae; genus DATGVT01. The sequence continues at coordinate 4,147 of DATGVT010000141.1, read as the reverse complement.
GGCCGACTTGGAGGTCCGGGCCGCAGCCACGATCTCGTCGATCGAGGTCACGTGGAAGCCCCGCGTGCTGAAGAGCCGCAGGGAGGCCTCGAGCAGGCGCCGCCGGCGCTCCTCGCGCCGCTCCAGTGCGGCGGCGCCGGTCCGCGGCCGCAGCGCGGGCGGGCTAGCTAGCGGCAAGCGCGCGCGAGATGACCAGGCGCTGGATCTCGGAGGTGCCCTCGAAGATGGTGTAGATCTTGGCGTCCCGGTGCCACTTCTCGACCGGGAAGTCCCGGATGTACCCGTAACCGCCGCAGATCTGGATCGCCTCCTCGGTCACCCGGACCGCCACCTCGCCCGCCCGCAGCTTGGCCATCGACCCCTCGGCCTTCTTGAACTGGCCGGCGCTGCGGCCCTCCCAGAGCGCCCGCCAGATCAGGGCCCGGGCGGCCTCGATGTCGGTCGCCATGTCGGCCAGCTTGAAGGCCACGGCCTGGTTCTCGATCAGCGGGCGGCCGAACTGCTTGCGCTCCTTGGCGTACTGGAGGGCGAACTCGAAGGCGGCCCGGGCGATCCCCAGCGCCTGGGCGCCCACCACCGGCCGGCTCAGCTCGAACGTCTTGAGGGCGACCGAGGAGCGCTGGTGCTTGCCCTCCCTGGCGGCCGCCATCTTGGCCTCCAGCTTGTCCTCACCGCCCAGCAGGCAGTCGGCGGGCACATGGACGTCCTCCAGCAGCACCTCCGCGGTGTGCGAGGCCCGGATGCCCATCTTCTTCTCTTTCTTGCCCTGCTTCAGCCCCGCGGTGCCGGGCGGGACGACGAAGCTGGCCTGGCCGCGGGTGCCCAGCGCGGGGTCGACCGCGGCCACCACCACGTGGACGTCCGCGATGCCGCCGTTGGTGATGAAGATCTTCTGGCCGTTCAGGACCCACTCGCCGTTTCGCTTCTCGGCCCGGGTCTTCATCGAGGAGACGTCGGAGCCGGCTCCCGGCTCGGTGACGGCGAAGGCGCCCAGGGCGAGCTTGTCCGGCTTGCCGTAGCAGGCCGGGATCCAGGTCGCGATCTGCTCGGGGGTGCCCTGGGAGAAGATGGCGGCCACCGGCAGCTGCGTGCCCTGGATGGCGAGCGCGATGCCGGCGCAGCCCCAGGTCAGCTCCTCCGAGACCAGCGCCGGCAGGATGCCGGTGGAGTCGGCGTAGGTCTGCTGCAGGAACTCGACCGAGTAGAGGCCCACCTCGGCCGCCTTCTTGACCACCGGCCAGGGGAACTCCTCCGACTCGTCGTACTGCGGGGCCACTGGGCGGATCTCGCGCTCGGCGAAGTCGTGCACCCAGTCCCGGATCTCGCGCTGCTCGTCGCTGAGCTCGAAGGAAACCGTCATCGGGCACTCCTGGTCAGATTCCAGTACTCGCACGTACTGGTTTGGGGGCCAACCTTACGCCGCGCTGCGTCAGCAGGTCAAGCGCTTAAGTAGACGGGCTGGGAATCAGCTGCGGCAGCTGGGTGAAGATCGAGGCGGCGCCCAGCGCGCAGCTGCCGAGGACCAGGATCAGGCCGAGCAGCCAGAGGATGACGTTGATGCAGCCCAGGTAGCGGCCCGCCCGCGCGATCCCGTCCCCCTGCAGCTGGCCGCCGCTGGCGCGGATCCGGTCCAGCGCGGAGCCGCCCAGGAAGAAGGCGATCAGGCCGAAGATCGGGCAGGCCACGAAGCCGAGCACGCCCAGGACCAGCGCCCAGACCGCGCCGCCCTCGGTGGGCGGGACGTAGGCGGGGGCGTAGGCGGGCACGGCCGGCGGTTGGTACGGCTGGGGTACCGGCGGCGGCCCGTAGGGGCCGGGCGGCTGGGCCACGCCGAAACTCTATCCGGCCCTGAGCGAGCCGTCGAGAAGCCTGATTGCAACCAGCTCCAGCGGGGCGCCGACCTCAAACCGACCTCGATCTCGCCTCTTGCCAGGCCCGAGGGCAAGGAGTACAAAACCGGTTGTTGGACCACTGGACCAATTCAGGAGGGTGAGCAGATGCGGAATCCCACCACCAGGCCCCAGCGCGCGCTCGGGATCTGGACCCTGGTTCAGGTCGCGGCCATCCTGGTCTGGATCGCAGGCTTTGTCATCGCTTTCTACTTCGTCCAGACCTACAACCAGCCGAGCCAGAAGTCGGTGGCCCAGAACGGGCAGCTGGCAGGCATGGTCCTGACCGGGCTCGCCTACCTGCTGATCATCTTCTCGATGATCAAGCACAGCCCTGACGGAGGGAAGTGAGATGGCCGAAGCAGGCACGCAGGAGGCGTACGCCAAGCTCGAGCCCTCCTATCTCCAGCGCTTCTTCCCCACCGCCTACACGGCGGCCGTCACGGTCTTCCTGATCAACTTCGCGCTGGGGGTGCCCACCAGCGCCCTGGCCGACGTCCTCAAGTACAGGGTGGCGGCGCCCACCCTGCTCCTGTTCTGGGCCCAGCTGGCCGTGCTGGGAATGGGCAAGGCGATCGCCGACCTGGTCGGCGGCTACTTCGTGGACCGCTGGCGCAACGGACGCCGCAACGTCATGATCACGGGCACGGTCCTGGTCGTGATCGGCTCCGCCCTGATCTGGCTGAGCTTCCCGGACCTGACCCAGGCGGCCGTCGACACCATCCGCAAGACCCACACGGGCAAGAAAGCGCTTCCGCTGCCCGCCTTCGACACGCTGCCCTTCCTGCTCATCATGGGCGGCCAGTTCCTCAACGGCTTCGGCATCGGCATGCAGAACGGCGCCGCCATGATCCTGCTCCAGGACCTGGGGGGCGCCACCAAGCGCGGGCTGGGGGCCTCGCTGCAGAAGTTCTCGCTCTACGGCGGGAAGACCACCGCCACCTACCTGGGCGCGCTGCTGGGGGCGGTGACCGGCCTGGTCATGTTCCCCTTCCTTTTCGTCGGAATCCTGGCCGTGCTCGCCATGCTTCTCAACATCCTGCTGATCAGGGACTCCCGCGAGCGCGTGCTGATACCGGCCGGCGTGGAGCGCCGGCAGCCCAGCCTGGCCTCCTACAAGCCGGCCTTCACCAACCGCAGCCTCTACTCCGTCTACTTCGTCGCCTTCATGGGCAAGTGGTCGGACAGCTGGTTCCAGAGCGTCTCCCTGCTCTACCTGCTCCTGCTCGGGTACAAGAAGATCGAGGTGGGCGCCATCGCCGCCTCCTTCGGCGTCCTCTGGTCGGTCCTCAACGCCTATTCGGGCTGGTTCAGCGACTTCTTCGGCCGGCGCCGGATCGCGCTGGCGGGGACCCTGATGGGCGTGGTCACACCGCTGCTCTTCTTCTGGTACCTGCAGGGATCGCGCAACGTCAGCCTGGGCATCGCCGTGGCCGCGCTCTGGGGCTTGGGCACCGGCCTCTACTACGGCATCACCGAGGTGGTGCCCGGCGACGTGGCCCGGCTGGCCGAGCGGGGCGCCATCATCGGCACCTTCCGCTTCTTCCGCGACACCGGCAACGTGCTGGTGCCCATGATCTTCGCTTTCATCACCGACCCCAGTGTGTTCGGCTTCCCCAAGAACTACTGGGGCGGCGGCGAGGTCGGCCGCTATGGCCTCACTCTGTGGGCCACCTCCGGGATGATGCTGATCACGGCCGGGGTGGTCTGGCTGGTGATGAGAGAGACCTTCACGCCCAAGCAGCCCGACCCCAAGGCGGTGCGGGCGCCAGCGCCCGGCGCCTGAGTCGCGACCTGGCGGGCCTGGCCGATCAGGTCCTGGCCCGCCTGCGCGACCCCCAGGCGGACTTCGACGTGCAGGCCCTGGTCAGGGGCGAGCCGCACGCCCTCTGGCTGACCAGGCGGGGCTCCCGGCTGATCCTGCGCCTGCTCGATCCTGGCGGCGGCGAGGTGGAGTGGGCGGACTCCGCCTTCACGACCGTCAATCCCCATCTCGCCTTCGACAGCCTGCGCCAGCGGATCGACCTGGTCGCCCTCTACGCCGGCGGCCCCTTCCCGGAGGACCTGATGCCCTACTTCAGCCAGGACGAGACCTTCGGCGGCACCCGCTACCGGGCCGAATGGACCGGCTGGGACGAGTTCGAAGCCTGGCTGGGCGCTAGCTGAAGCGCCCGGCCCTCACCACTCCTTGGCGGTGTCGGTGGCGATCGCCCCCTCCCCCAGGCCCGCGTAGTACTCGGCGTGCTCCGCCTCCCGGA
>DATGVT010000140.1:0-4268 GCA_035300005.1 Candidatus Acidiferrales bacterium | reverse complement strand
CCCGCGGCTGCGGCGCCCACGGATGGCCCGCCGCCGCCCGCCTGGGCGAGGTCACTTCCTGGGCGCGGGCGGAGGCAATGGAGTGCCGCTGGCCGGCACCCGGTGCCAGCCCAGCCCCTCGTCGGCGTGGAGCTGGACCGCGGTGTAGCCGGTCTCGGCGCTCTTGTAGGCGCTGCCGCTCCAGATCCAGAGCCCCCAGTAGGGATCGCCCTGCTTGAAGCACTGGTCGAAGTGGGCCGGCTCCTGGTCCAGGGCGCAGACGGCCCGGCCGAACGAGAAGTCCTGGGTCTCGTACCTGATCCCCGAGCGCCGCATCAGGTCCTCGCCGCCGATCTGGTCGCCGTCGAAGCCCACGCAGCGCTGGAGGGAGCCGCCGTCCAGGTGCTGCACCACCAGGTAGGCGTGGTGGGCGCCGCGGCTGCAGGCGCCGGCCGCCGGGCTGGCGGAGGAAGCCGCCGGCGAGCCGCAGGCCGAGAGCAGGAGGGCCAGTGTCGCGCCGGCCCCGAGCAGGTGCTTGCGCACTTTCGCGTACCTCCGGCGGCGCTCGGGCCACCTGCGCTGAAGTTTCCTCGCCGCCTGGAGGCTCCCTCCCGATCCGCGCAGGTGGGGATTCGTCGCCCCGCGGGCCGGTCTCCTGGCTTGCGGATCGGCGTCCTTTGCTTCCTGGCGATCCCGTTGGGATCGCCTTGGCGGCCGCCTTCCCAGGGCTGCTGCCCCAGTGGCTCGTGGCCGCGGACTCCCCGCTCACAGTTGCGCGACAGCGCCGGATCTTCACCGGCTTCCCGTCGCCCGCGCGGGCTATTCGATTGTGCTGTGGAGTGTAGGGCTACTCGTAGCGGAGTGCGGCGGCCGGATCCTGGGCGGCGGCCCGCAGCGCGGGCAGGATGCCGGAGACCGCGCTGAGCGCGATCGCCAGCACGACGCCCCCGATCACCAGCAGCACGTCGACCTGGAACAGCTGGAGCTCGAAGTCGCCACCGCGGCTCTGGGCGACGCCGTTGAGGACGCGGTTGCCCAGGGCGGCCAGCAGCGCGGCCAGGGCCACGCCGATCACCCCGCCCAGGGCGCCGATCACGGCCGCCTCGGCCACGAACAGCTCCAGGACGTCACGCGAGCGGGCCCCGACCGCCTTCAGCACTCCGATCTCGCGGGTGCGCTCGAGAACGGCCGTGTACATGGTGTTGATGATGCCCAGGCAGGCCACCACCAGGGCGATGCCCGCCAGCCCGACCAGGGCCAGCTCCAGGTAGTTCAGGAGGTCCGGGATCCCGATCAGCTGGTTCTGGGGCGAGGTGGCCGGGAAGCCGGCGGCCCGCGCCTCGTCGCGGACCACCTCGACGTTATCCGGCGAGTCCGCGAGCAGGGTCAGGCGCTGGAACTCGTCGGCCGGCCAGCCGTTGGCCTGCGCCATCCGGCTCCAGTACTTGGTGGCCACGTCGTAGGGCACCGAGCCGCCGTGGAGGTCGATCGGCAGCGGCCCCGAGCGCGCGATGCCGACCACGGTCAAGGGCAGGGTGAGCGTCTGCGCCGCCGGCGCCTGCTTGGAGCCGGGCAGCACGACGCCGTTGTAGCGACCCTGGAACAGCACCGTCCTGCCCAGCGCCTGCTGGGGGACGTCGAAGCCGAGCTGGCGCACGGCGTCCGCGGAGAGGACGACCTCGGGAGCGGAGTTGGAGGCCGGCAGGCGGCCCGCCAGCAGCAGCCGCGAATTCAGCGGCGGCTGGTAGCGAACCGGCTCCAGGGAGACCAGCACCCCCGGCCGCGCCGGCAGGTCGGCGCTCTGCCGGCCGTAGCTGAAGGTGCCCTGCACGACCACCTGGCCCCAGGCTGCGGTCACGTGCGGGAGGCGCTCCAGGCGGGTCAGCGCCGCCGGGTCCAGCGGCTTGCGGCCGACCCCGTCCGGGTTCGTGTTCTCGACCTGGACCTGCAGCAGCTGGCCCTGGGCGCGGGCGGAGTCGACGACCGCGGTCTGCAGGCCGGCGGCCAGGGAGAGGATCAGGCACATGACCCCGATGCCGATCGCCACCCCGGCGGCGGTCAGCCCGGTCCGCAGCGGCCGCCGGAAGATGCTGCTGACGCCGAGCCAGAAGGCCTCCTGCCACTTCAGGCGCCGGGGAGGGTCGATCAGCTCCTGGTTCCGCAGCGTGCGCCTGCCGCGCCGGATCGGCCCCAGCCGGCCGTCGCGCAGCCTCAGCACCCGGTCGGCGCGGCGCGCGATCTCGGGGTCGTGGGAGACCAGGATCACGGTCGCGCCCCGTCGGTGGAGGTCGTCCAGGAGGTCGAGCACCAGCTTGCCGCTGCCGGAGTCCAGGTTGCCGGTGGGCTCGTCGGCGAGCACCAGGCCGGGCCGGTTGGCCAGCGCCCGGGCGACCGCCACCCGCTGCTGCTCGCCACCCGAGAGCCGGCTGGGGCGGAAGCGCGCTCGCCCCTCCAGCCCGACCAGCTGCAGGAGCCGGCGCGCCCTTTCGCGCCGCTCCTGGAGCGGCACCCCGGCCAGGGCCATCGGCAGGGCCACGTTGTCCTCGGCCGAGAGCGTCGGCACCAGGTTGAAGACCTGGAAGATGGTGCCCACGCGCTGGAGCCGGTAGTCGGCGAGCTCGGCTTCGGGGATCTGGTCGAGGGCGGTCCCGGCCGCGTAGACATGGCCGGCGGTCGGCCGGTCGAGGCCGCCCAGGAGGGCCAGCAGCGTGGACTTGCCGCAGCCGGAGGGCCCGGTGACCGCGACGTACTCGGCGGGACCGATCTCGAGCGAGATACCCTGCAGGGCCCGGACCTCGACCTCCCCCATCGCGAAGCTCCGGTGGACGTCGTCCAGGCGGAGCCCGACCGCCTGGCCGAGGAGGTCGCGGAAGCCGTCGGCGGGCGGCTCCGGCTCCAGGGCGGCGAGCGCGGCCAGGGTGGTGGCGACCGTCCGGGCCGGGTCCGGGCCTGGGCGACCGGGCGGCAGGCGCAGCGGCGCCTGGATGCCCAGGGACTGCTCTTCAGCCGGCTCTTCGACGACCGCCACCCGCTGTCAAGTCTAAGTTGAGCCTGGCGTTTCCCCAACCTCTTTCAGCAGCCATTCCAGGTAGGGTGCCGAGCCGCCCTCGATCCCGAGCTGAAGCACCTCGGGCAGCTCGTAGGAGTGGTGCTCGCGGACGTAGGTGATGGCCGCCTCGGCCCGGGCGGCCGAGGTCTTGACCAGCAGGAGAGCCTCGTGGTCCCGCTTCAGGCCGCCCTCCCAGAAGTAGAAGGAGTGCACCATCGGGATCACCGTGCCGCAGGCGGCAAGCCGCCGCGTCACCAGCCCCTCGCCCAGCCGCTCGGCCTCGTCGCGGCCGCCGGCGGTCACCAGCAGCAGCACCGCTCGCTCGCCGTCGTTCACTCGCCTGCCTCCTGCGGCCGGTCCAGCCAGAGTGTGGCGGCCGCCAGCGCGACCCCGCCCAGAAGCAGGCCGCCGACCACGTCCGACTCCCAATGCACCTCAAGGTACACGCGATCGAAGGCCATCGCCGCGCAGATGGCCACGACGGCCGGCACCACCAGGCCGCGCAGCCGCCCCGCCGGCAGCAGCCGGTAGAGGACGAAGGCGAGCAAGCCGTAGACCAGCACGGTGCGCAGCATGTGGCCGCTGGGGAAGGTGTAGTGGGCACTGCTGTCGAAGAAGAGAAGGCTGAGGCTGGGGCCGTCCGCGTGGTGCAGCGGGGGGCCGGCCTGCGGGATCTGCCGCTTGTATACGTACTCGAGCGCGCCCGAGGCCGGGTAGGCGGCCAGCGCCCACACCTCCCTGCGGAAGCCTCCCCGCCAGAGGTAGACGCCGAGGCCGGCAGTCACCAGGGCCGTCAGCTCCAGGCCGCCTAGCAGGGCGATGCCCTGGAAGAGTGGGTGCAGGCTCTCCAGCCAGAGGCCGCCCAGCAGGCTCGCCACCGAGCGGTCGAGGCCGCGCGTGGCGCCGGCGGCGACCGCGGCGGTCAGCGCGACGAAGCCGACCGCCAGCCCCGCGATCAGGTTGAGGCGGGACGTCAACGCTGGCAGCGCCGGCAGAAGACCGTCGTGCGACCGGCCAGCCGGACCGACTGGAGCGGGCGGCCGCACTGGAAGCAGGGCTGCCCGGCCCGGCCGTAAACGAGGAGCGTCTCCTGCTGGCGTCCCTTCTCGCCCCAGCCATCGCGGTAGGCGTCGACCGAGCTGCCGCGGTTGCGGATGGCCGTCTCGAGCGTCTCCCGGAGGGCCCCGTGCAGGCGGGCGACAGCGCGCCGGGAAAGAGCGCCGGCCGGCCGGTCCGGCCG
>DATGVT010000139.1:0-3296 GCA_035300005.1 Candidatus Acidiferrales bacterium | reverse complement strand
GGAGGCTGGTGCTCGGCGCGGCCCCGATCGTGATCGGAGCCCACCTGCTCGCCGGCCTCGACGATCCCTACCCCATCTGGGTGGGCTTGACCGGGAAGCAGCCGGTCCCGGTGACGGTCCCACCGGTGCTCTGGCCGGCCGGCGCGACTCTGAGCTGGGCGTCCGGCGCGCTGACCTGGGCCGAGGCAGCTGTGGTGATCGTGGCGGGCGCCGGCGTCCTGCTGCGGCTGGCTGGCGCCAGGGGTGAGGCGCGCCTGCAGCTGAAGTGGTTCGCGTACGCAGCGGCTGTTTACTGCCTGACCAGCCTGCTCGGCTTCACAGACAGGCTGCCCCTCCCTGACTGGGTCCCGTTTGCGGATTTCACCAACTCCGACACGGCCCACGCGATCTCTGCCTGGGGTAGCTTGAGCTCGACGTGCGCCGGGATGGTGCTGGTGCCGGCGGCGGTCGGGCTCGCCATGCTCCGCTACCGCCTCTACGACATCGACATCGTCATCAACCGGACAATCCTCTACGGGGGCCTGGCGGTGTTCGTCGCCGCCAGCTATGGGATCGTCGTGGGCGGTCTGGGCAGCATCCTCGGCCAGCGGGCCGGTCTCGACCCGCTGCTCACCCTCCTGACCATCGCTCTGGTTGCGGTGCTGCTCGAGCCGGTACGCGCGCGTCTGCAGGCACTGGCCAACCTGGCGGTCTATGGAAGGCGGTCGAGGCCGTACGACGTCCTCTCCGATTTCGCTCGCAGCGTCGGAAGGGCCGAGCCGGCCGAAGTGCTCCTGCCACGTATGGCGCAGCTGCTGCGGGAGGGGACCGGCGCGGCCCGGACCGAGGTCTGGGTGAGAGTCGGCGACCGGCTGCAGATGGCCGGCTCGTCGCCCCCCGGCGCCGGAGCCCGGCAGTCCGTATCCGGCTCTGAGGAGCTTGCTGAGCGCACCGGAAGCGCGGGTATGGTCGCGCCGGTCTTTCATGAGAACGAGCTGTTGGGCGCCCTGGCCGTGGTCACTTCTCGCGGCGACCAGCTGGGTTCCTCCGAGCATCGCCTGATCGCCGACCTCGCCTCCCAGGCGGGGCTGGTCTTCAGCCGCTTCCGGCTCGTCGAGGAGCTACGCGAGTCGCGGGCCAGGATCGTCGCCGCCCAGGACCTCGAACGGCGGCGTCTGGAGCGCGACCTCCACGACGGCGCTCAGCAGCGCTTCGTGAACGCCCTGCTCACCCTGGGCATGGCGCAGGCCGCCCGTCCCAGCCGTTCGCGCCGCCCGGACCTGCTGGAGGAGACCTCGAGGGAAGTGCGGGCCGGACTCTCCGAGCTTCGCGACCTGGCCCAGGGCCTGCACCCACCGCTGCTGGCATCAGGGGGCCTGGGCGCCGCCGTGGCCGCGCTGGCCGACCGCTCACCGATCGTGACCACGGTGCGAGGGCCTAGCGATCGCCGCTACTCGGAGCCGGTCGAGATCACCGCCTATTACGTGGTGGCGGAAGCGCTCGCGAACGCTGCCAAGCACTCGCACGCATCCGTGATCGAGGTCAGGATTGAGGAGGCACGCGGCCGGCTTTTGATCGAGATCGCCGACGACGGTGTCGGTGGCGCCGACCCCAGCCGCGGCTCCGGCCTGGTCGGCCTCCAGGATCGGGCGGCGGCGGGCCGCGGCAGCGTTACTCTGCAAAGCCCTCCTGGCGCCGGTACCGTCGTGAAGCTGGAGCTGCCGTGCGAGTAGCGGTCGCCGACGACTCGGTGCTGTTCCGCGAAGGGCTGGCGCGGCTGCTCGAGAGTTCGGGTTTTGAGGTCGTTGGACGCGCCGCGGACGGCAACGAGCTCCTGAGCATCGTTGGTGCGCAGCAGCCGGACGTCGCGATCACCGACATCCGGATGCCGCCCACCCATACGACTGAGGGCCTGGAGGTCGCGGCCCAGATCCGCGAGCGCTACACACGGGTTGCGGTCCTGCTGCTGTCCCAGTACGTCGAGACCACGCATGCGCTTCGGCTGCTCGAGCGCGGCGCAGGCGGAGTCGGATACCTGCTGAAAGACCGTGTCTCCGACGTGCGGGAGTTCACCGACGCGGTCCGCAGAGTGGGCGGCGGCGGCTCAGCCATCGACCCTGAGGTCGTCGCTGCGCTGGTGGTCCGCCGGCGGCGCCGGGACCTGGTCGGCGACCTCAGCGAGCGAGAGCGGGAGGTCCTGAAGCTGATGGCCGAGGGCCGCTCCAACTCGGCCATCAGCGCCCACCTCCATCTGAGCCCGAAGACGGTCGAAGGCCACGTGCGCGGCATCTTCATGAAGCTCGAGCTAGAGCCCGCCGACGACGATCACCGCCGGGTGCTGGCGGTTCTGACCTACCTCAGAGCCTGATCCATCAATGTCCAGACTCCACGTGGGAGACTCAGGGCTCGACCTCAGGGGGTAAGTTGTCCAGCAAGCTTCCGGCGCCGCTCACGCGCTTCGTCGGCCGCGAGGCCGAGCTGGCCGAGGCCGCCGCGCTACTCGCCGAGGGGCGGCTGCTGACGCTGACCGGGCCGGGCGGCGCCGGCAAGACCCGCCTGGCGCTGCGGTTGGCCTCTGCGGTCGCCGAGCATTTCCCGGATGGGGTCTGGTTCGTCGACCTCTCCTCCCTGTCCGGCGGTGAGTTCGTCTGGGACCAGGTGGCGATGACCATTGGCGTAAGGCAGCCGGGACCTGGCAGGACCCTGGCCGAGGCACTCGGTCGCTACCTGGCTTCACGCCGAGCGCTGGTCGTGATCGACAACTGCGAGCACGTGGTGGAGGCGGCGGCCGAGGTCACGGCTAGGCTGCTGGCGGCTCCGGCGCTGATCGTGGTCGCCACCAGCCGGGAGCCGCTGGGGGTCGATGGCGAGGTGACCTGGGCCGTGCCGCCGCTGAGCGATGCGGACGCGATCGACCTCTTCAGCGACCGCGCCCGCCTGGCCCTGCCTCAGTTCCGGCTCCGCGCTGAGGACGCCGACGCCGTGCGATCCATCTGCCGCCGGCTGGACGGCCTGCCGCTGGCCATCGAGCTGGCGGCGGCCCGAATCCGGGCCCTGGCCCCGGCTGGCATCGCGGCCCACCTGAAAGACCACTTCCGCGTGCTGCCGAGCGGGCCGCGGACGGCGCCGGGCCGGCAGGCAACGCTACGGGCCTCCTTCGAGTGGAGCTACGAGCTGCTCTCCACAGCCGAGCGCGCGCTGCTCCGCCAGCTGGCGGTGTTCGCCGGCGGGTTCGACGTCGAGGCCGCCCTGGCCGTCTGCCCGGCCGCCAGCGTCGAGCTCCTGGCGACGCTGCCCGACCGCTCCCTGATCATCGT
>DATGVT010000138.1:0-3101 GCA_035300005.1 Candidatus Acidiferrales bacterium | reverse complement strand
CCCCGACCAACTCGGGCGGGGCGGCCTCCAGCGCCGCCTGCAGTTGGGTGGCCTTGGTCGTGACCCACAGTACGTCGACTCGCCCCTCCAGCCGGGTCGCGACCCGGACCCCGACCTCGAAGTCGCCCAGGGCCGCGCTCTCCACCCGCAGCCTCCCCGGCCAGGCGGCCAGCGTCTCCGGCCGCAGGAGCAGGACCACCTCCCGCCCGGCGCGGGCCAGGGCGCCGCCGACCAGGCCGCCGACGCCGCCGGCGCCCAGCACTGCATGATTCACATCCCCTCCCTATCCTGGCCGACGCGGGGACGGTGAAGCTTCCGCGAGCAGCTCGCGGGCGCGCGCCAGGGCCTTCTCGGTCACCGCGCCGCCCATCATGCGGGCCAGCTCGCGAGCCCTGTCCTCCCGACCATTCAGCTCGCGCACGGCGACCCGGTTGCGCCCCTCGTGCAGTGACTTCTCGACCAGCAGGTGGTGGTCGGCGAAGCAGGCGATCTGCGCCAGGTGCGTCACCACCAGGACCTGGCGCCTCGCGCCCAGCGCCTTCAGGCGCAGGCCGACCTGCAGGGCGGCCTCGCCGCCGATGCCGGAGTCCACCTCGTCGAAGACGAGCGTCGGCATCGCGTCCGCCTCGGCGCCGACGCTCTTGACCGCCAGCATCACCCGCGCCAGCTCGCCGCCGGAGGCCACCCGGGCCAGCGGCAGCAGCGGCTCGCCCGGGTTGGCCGAGAACATCATCTCGGCCCACTCGGCGCCCTGTGCCTGCAGCTCCGGCCGAGGCACCATCTGAACCTCGAACCGGGCTCCCTCCAGGCGCAGCCCGTCCAGCTCGCCGGCCACCGCCTCCCCCAGCCGGCGAGCAGTGGTGGCGCGGACCTGGCTGAGCTCGGCGGCCGCGGCCGAGAGGTCGGCGCTCGCCGCCCGCAGCCGGGCGGAGGCGGCGGCCAGGGCCGTCTCCAGGTCCTCGCCGGCGCCCAGCTGCGCCTCCAACCGGTCTCGCTCCGCCAGCGCGGACTCCAGGCTGCCGCCGTACTTCCGCTTGAGACCGTCCAGCAGAGCCAGGCGCCCCTCGATCGCCTCCAGGCGGGCGGGGTCGGCATCCAGCCCCTCCGCGTAGCGGCGCAGCCCGGCCGCCGACTCCGCGACCTCGTCCTCCAGCGCCTGCAGCCGCGCCGACAGGTCTGACAGCCGAGGATCCAGCTCCGCCGCCGTGCGCAGGGAGGCGGCCGCGGTGGGCAGGCCGGCGTCCGCCCGCAGGGCTTCCAGGGCCTGGCCGGAGAGGTCGGCCAGGCGCGCCGAGTGCCGCACCGCCGAGCGCTCGGCGGCCAGCTCGTCGTCCTCCCCCGGCCGCAGGCTGGCCGCCCTCAGCTCCTCCAGCTGCCAGCGGAGGTACTCCTGCTCGCGCTGCCCGCGCGCCTGAAGCCGCTCCAGCTCGGCCAGTGCCGTGCCGCTCTGCTTCCACTCCCCGTAGGCCGCCGCCACCCGCTCACGCAACGCGAGGCCCGCACCGTAAGCGTCCAGCAGCAGGGTCTGGGCCTCGGGGTCCAGCAGAGCCTGGTGCTCATGCTGGCCGTGCACAGCGACCAGGGTCCTGCCCTGCTCCCGCAGCTGCGCCGGGGTGGCCGCGCGGCCGTCCAGCCGCGCCCCGCCTCGGCGGCCGACCTCGCGGGTCAGCACCACCTCGCTCCCCGCCACCTCGAAGACGGCCTCCACCAGCGCCTTCCGGGCGCCGTGCCGCACCTGGTCCGCGCCCGACCGCCCGCCCAGCGCCAGGCCGAGGGCGTCCACCAGCAGGGACTTCCCGCTGCCGGTCTCGCCGGTCAGCAGGTTGAGCCCGCCCTGGAAGCGCACCGTCGCCTGCTCGACCAGCGCCAGGTCGCGGACGCGGAGCTCTCTGAGCAAGCTACTTGAGCGGGACGAGGGGGCGGCCCCAGCCCAGCTTCTCCTGCAGGCGGCGGAAGAAGGCCTCAGGCGGGCCGAAACGCACCGCCTTCAGGCGGCGCGCGTAGCCCCCGACGCTGATCAGGTCGCCAGCCAGCACGCGGCGATTCCAGTAGCCGTCCACGGTCAGGTGACCGTCGCCCCGCAGCAGCTTCAAGGTCAGAACGCGGGGAGGGTGGAAGACGATCGGGCGCACCGTCAGCGCGAAGGGGTTGGTGGGCACCAGCACCAGGTCGCGCAGCTCCGGCTCCAGGATCGGCCCACCCATCGCCAGCGCGTAGGCCGTGGAGCCGGTGGCGGTGGCGATCACCGCCCCGTCGGCATCGATCACGCCCACGTCGTGGCCGTCGACGTCGATCTCCAGGCGCACCATCTTGCCCGCCTCTCCGCGCAGGGCGGCCTCGTTCAGCCCCAGGGACGAGACCCGCCGCCCCTGGCGGATGGCGCTGGCCCGCAGCAGCGCCCGCTGCTCGAGCTGGTAGTCGCCCGCGAAGAAACGCTCGAGGCCCTTCGTCAGGTCCTCCGATTCGAGCTCGGTCAGGAAGCCCAGCCGGCCCAGGTTGACCCCCAGCAGCGGGATGCCGCGGGGCGCGGCCAGCCGGGCGCCGTAAAGGAAGGTTCCGTCCCCCCCGAGGGTCACCAGCAGCGACGTCCGCGCGACCTCCCCCGGCGTCTCCCGGGAGGCGACCCAGCAGGTGATGCCGTGCTCCCGCAGCCAGCCCTCGGCCTGGCGCAGATGCGGGACCTCCCGCTCCACCTGCGGGTGGATCAGGAAGCCGACCTTGGTCACGCTTGGGGCACCAGGTGAAAGAAGATTTCGCGATTGCCCTTGGCGCCCGCCACCTCCGACGGCGCCTCGGCCGCCACCCGGTAGCCGTTGGCGGCGCACCAGTCGCGAAAAGCGGCCAGCGCCGCCGCCACCGCCTGCGGGTCTCGGACCACTCCCCCCTTTCCGACCTGGCCGCGGCCAACCTGGAACTGGGGCTTGAAGAGGGTCACCACCTCCGCCGCCGGCGCTGCGCGCCGCAGAGCGGGCAGCACCTTCTCCAGGCCGATGAAGGAGACGTCCACGGTGGCCAGCGTGACCGGCTCCGGGAAGGCCTCCAGGTGGCGGGCGTTGACGCGCTCCATCAGCACCACCCGCGGGTCCTGCCGGAGCCGCCAG
>DATGVT010000137.1:0-2069 GCA_035300005.1 Candidatus Acidiferrales bacterium | reverse complement strand
AGCTCGCGCACCAGCGGCACCGCGTTGAGGTCCAGCGTGAAGCGCGTAGCCGGCTCGAAGGTGCGGATGCCGCGCTCGCAGAGCACGACCCCGCGGTTGCCCTGCGAGAGCACGTACTCCGCCGCCAGCAGCCACTCCTCCACCGTGGACGACATCCCGCGCTTCAGGAGCACGGGCCGGCCCGACCTGCCCACCTCCTGCAGCAGCGAGTAGTTCTGCATGTTCCGGGTGCCGACCTGGAGCATGTCCGCGTAGCGCGCGACCAGCTCCACGTCGCCGGGCGTCATCACCTCCGTCACCACCCGCAGCCCGGTCTCCGAGCGGGCCTGGGCCAGCATCTTCAGCCCCGCCTCGCCCAGGCCCTGGAAGGTGTAGGGCGAGGTGCGCGGCTTGAAGGCGCCGCCGCGCAGGAGCTTGGCGCCCCGGCCGGCCACGTGACGGGCGGTCTGCAGCAGCATCTCCTCGCCCTCGACCGAGCAGGGCCCGGCCATCACCACCACGCCCTCGCCGCCCACCCGGACGCCGCCCACGTCCACCACCGTGTCGTGGGGCCGGAACTCGCGGCTGGCCAGCTTGAAGGGCTTGGTGATCTGGACGATCTCCTTGATCCCGCCCAGGTGCGAGAACGCCTCCTTGTAGGCGTAGGCGTTGCTGCCGATCACGCCCACCAGGGTCCGGTCCTCGCCCCGCGAGATCTCGGGCTTGAGGCCGATCTCCTTGACCTTGTCCAC
Organism: Candidatus Acidiferrales bacterium; assembly: GCA_035300005.1. Lineage (GTDB taxonomy): Bacteria > Chloroflexota > Dormibacteria > Dormibacterales > Dormibacteraceae > DATGVT01. The sequence goes on along the minus strand of DATGVT010000137.1, from coordinate 1,338 downwards.
CACGGCCGCGACCTGCGGCTCGGTGGCCAGGTGGGACATCACGATGATCACGGGTTCATCTCCAGCGAGCCGCGCATCGCCTCCAGGTCGGCCTTGATCGCCTCCGCCCCCCGCAGGTAGACGTGGCGCATGGCCGACTGCGGCTGGTCGGTGTTGTAGAGGAGCAGGACCCGGATGCACTTCGCCGCCGCCCGCGGGTTGGGCAGAGGCACCTCCATGTCGTGCCCGCAGAGCAGCGGCACGTCGACCCAGCCCAGGCGGCGGGCCGCGTAGGCGGGGAACTCGGCGAAGAGGTCGCGGGTGGTCGTGAAGTAGGCGTAGGCGATCTCCTCCACCTCCAGCCGGTTCTGGCGGACCAGCTCCCGCAGCAGCTCGTCGGTGGCCTCGGTGATGGCGTCGGAGGTGTTGGCCGGAGAGGTGGTGGCGCCCCGGATCCCCCTCACCGGCATTCGCGCGCGAGCTCCTTCAGCAGCCCGGACGGGTCCCGGCCGGCCTCCAGCTCTGCCACCAGGGCGCTGCCGACCACGGCGGCGTCGCATTTCCCCCGCAGGGCGCGCACGTGCTCGGCCCGGGAGATGCCGAAGCCGGCCGCCACCGGCAGGTCGGTCTGCCCGCGCACCCGGGCCAGCAGACCGTCCAGCCCCGGCGGCAGCTCCTTGCGCGCACCGGTGATCCCGGTCAGGGTCACGCAGTAGACGAACCCGGTCGACTCGCGGCAGATCGCCGCCACCCGCTCGTCGGGGCTGGTGGGCGCCACCAGGAAGACCGTGTCCAGCCCCGCCGCCCGCAGCCAGCCCGCGATCGGCTCCGCCTCCTCGGGGGGGAGGTCGGGGACGATCACGCCCGCCACCCCGGCCTGGGCGGCGTCGGCCGCGAAGCGGCGCGGGTCATAGGCGAGGACCGGGTTGACGTACGTCATCAGGACCACCGGCCGACCCTCGCGGGCGACCTGCTCCGCCACCTGCAGGCAGCCGGCGGTCGTGATCCCCGCCGCCAGCGCCACCTGCCCGGCCCGCTGGATGACCGGCCCGTCGGCCAGGGGGTCGCTGAACGGGATGCCGATCTCGACCGCCGCCGCGCCCGCCGACGCCAGCCGCCGGCCGGCCTCGACCGAGCGCCGGGCGTCGGGGTGGCCGCCCATCAGGTAGGGCACCAGCTTCAGGTCCCCCTCCGCCCTGAGCGCCTGCTGCAGGCGCATGGTCTCAGTGGCCATCAGCCGCTCCGCCGACTATGTCCAGGTCCTTGTCGCCCCGGCCGGAGAGGCAGACCAGCAGCCTCCCCTCCGGGCCCAGCTGCTGGGCCAGCAGCCCGGCGTGGTGCAGGGCGTGGGCCGGCTCC
>DATGVT010000136.1:0-1621 GCA_035300005.1 Candidatus Acidiferrales bacterium | reverse complement strand
TGAGCACGCTCACGGCCGGGGGTTTGCTGGCGCTCTTCGCGGCCGGGTTCGCCGGCTCAGTCCTTCGGGAGCGATGGGTCCGACTCATCGGCGTGATGGTCATGTTGGTGGCGGCGACCGGGGCCCTGTGGACCGCCATCGGTCCGGTCGCCGGCCTCTGGACGGTCGGCCCCGGGCTGGTCACGGTGGCGGCAGGTCCAGGCCCGGCCCGGCGACGACTCGTCTTCGACCCGCTGGTCCGGCGGGCGGCGGTCATCGGATTCCTCGCGGCGGCGGCCACCCTAGCTGCCCTCCAGTTCTCGATCGGCGACCTGCCCCGACCGCTGGCCATCGTCGTCTGGAACCTGGGGGCGCTGGGCCTGAGCTGGATTGTGGTCGCCCGGGATGCTCGGGAAACCGTGTCCGGCGCGGTGCTGGCCATTGCCGGGGGGGCTGCCCTGCTGCTCCTCGCGTCGGCTCCAGGGGGGCTGACGGTCCTGCTGGCGGGTGGCCTGGCGGCGGTGCCGGCGCTCGCGTTGCCCAGGAAGGTCCGCGGCCTGGAGTATGCGCTGGCGGCCGCCGCCGGGCTGACGGTTCTCCTGCTGCTCTGGGGAGCTCCGTCCGCTGTAGGCGTGGGTGACCTCGCGTTCAGCCTGCGCCCACCCGCGCTGCTGGCGGTGGCCATCCTCTTTCTGGGTGCGGGGGCGCTGCAGCCGGGGTCCCGGGGCCTGGCGGTGCTCCCGGCCACCCTGATGCTGCTTACCGCGTCGCCGACCCTCAGATGGGCGGCGCTGGCCGCCTCCGTGGCTCTCCTGCAGGAGCCCGAGGAGCGTGACCGCCGGCTGGCCTGGGCCGGCCTGACTCTGCTCGCCACCACGGTTGTGCTGGGTGGCGCCCTCGATCCGGCTCCGCGGCTGCGGCTGATCCTGGCTGGGCTCGCCGGTGGCTGGCTGTTGCTAGTGGCGGTCCGTCGGGCGAGCGTGCTTCAGACCACGATTGCGGTGCTGTTCTTGATCATGCAGGCGTCGTCGCTCGCCTCCAGCGAAGCTGGACGCTTTCAACTGCTGGCGGCCGCCACCGCGGCGTTCCTGTTTGCCCTCATGATGATCGAGCCGCGGGACCGTCGCCGGCGAGGTTCGCTGGGCCTGACGATTGTGGCCCTGGCGACCCTGACGCCTACCGGCACGCTGGCGGCCATGTTGCTCGTCCTGGACGCGATCCTGATGGAGTCGACGGCTGACGCGGGCGACGTGGGCGGCTGGCGCTGGCTCCGAACGCTGGCCCGCTCGGGATGGCCGCCAACCATCGCGTTTGCCGGACGCACCCTGGCGGTGCTGGCCGCCATCGAGACCAGCTCCCTGCTGGCGGTGGTTTCCCTGGTGCTGCTGCTGGCCCTCCTGGTGGTACCACTGGTGGAGCCGCAACCCGCCCCGGCGGCGGCCCCGGCACGTAGGCGGGGGCTTGCCATGGCGGCGGTTTCGCTGGCCATCGGACTGGTCCCCGGCTGGCTGGGTCGCCTCGGCCACCTCTAGTTGGTCCGAGCCGTGATCCGCGACACCCTTCCCTGCCCCTCCCTGAAGGGCGGGGGGAAAGATCTAAATTGCGCTTAGCAGTACAATGGGCGCGCCCTCGCGGCCGACGT
>DATGVT010000135.1:0-1634 GCA_035300005.1 Candidatus Acidiferrales bacterium | reverse complement strand
CAGACGTCCGAACGGGGTGAGCATCGCTCTACGATGTGCCATTGGGAGCCTCCTGCAGGGCTGGGTTGGACAACCGCAACCCAACAGGAAGGCTCCCTTGTCGTCAACAACCTATTCGGGAAGTACAACTAGTGGCCGGGTACGCCGTTCCCCGCCGGCGACGCAGCTTCCGTGGCCTGATCGTGCTCGCCCTGATCCTGCTGATCATCGGCGCCGGGGTCGTGTTCTTCGTGCGCGCCGCCCAGGCCACGACTACGGCCCCCGCCACCCTGAACGTCTTCGCGCCCACGGTCGAGCAGAAGCACGGGGGTGGGGTCTACGCGGACGCCACCTCCGGCCATCTGGTGGCCCCCGGCGACTCCGTCCGGACCGGCCCGGCCGGCCGCGCCGCGGTGGTCTTCTACGACGGCTCCCTGACGCGCCTCGCCCCCAGCACCGAGATCACGCTGACGGCGGCCGACATCAACAAGAACGGCACCCTCAAGAACGTCTCCCTGACCGAGCAGATCGGGCGCACCCTGACCACGGTCCAGCACCTGGGCAGCGGCGCCACCTTCAACGTCACCGGCCGGTCGACCACCGCGGTCGTGAGAGGAACCGAGTTCGAGGTCCTGGTGCTGGCCGACGGCACCGTCGTGATCAGACTCTTCGACGGGGTGCTGACGTTTGCCGGCCAGACCCTGACCGCCGGCCAGCAGGCGACCGTCGACCCCTCCGGCAAGATCACCAAGGGGCCAATCCAGCCCGACCCCCAGGATCCCTTCCTGATCCAGCGCCAGGGCGAGGCCGCCGCCCGGGCCGGAGGCACCCAGCCGGGCACCGTCTCGACGACGCCCTCAGAGGCCAACCTGGCGGCGGGCCAGTCGGCCCACCAGACCGCCTACTTCGCGGGCGGCGGCGACCTGATCGTGGTGCTCACTTACCCGGGCAGCAAGATGGGCCTCAAGGTCAAGGCGCCCGACGGCAAGCTCTACCAGACGGCCGGGCCGCCGCCGCAGGTGATCACGGTCACCGGCGGGCCCGCCGGCGGCTACGACCTGGAGGTGGACTCCATCGACGTGCCCCCCGGCGGCGAGCCCTACGCGATCACGACCTCGGAACGCTTCCCCTGCCAGAGCGCCCACCTGGACCAGAACGGCGCCGTCCGCGAGGCGATGACGGCGCAGGAGATCATCGACTCGGTCCACGTCGCCGGGCTGACCATCAGCTCCCTGACGATCGAGGGCAGCTCGAGCGGCGGGGCCGTCATCGCCGCCAGCGGCAGCTGGAACGGCCTGGGCGCCTCCGGGACGGCGATCATCTACCTGTCCGGCAAGGACCTGGGCGTGCGGTTGGTGGAGGTGACCGTGGGTGGGCTCAGCGTGCCCTCGGGCCAGGTGCAGCAGGCGGCCGAGTCGGCCGGCGTCAGCCTGGAGAACCTGGGGCTCGGCTACAGCGTGGACCGGGTCTTCAGCTGCCCGAACACGCTGGTGATCGAGGGGCACCGCTAGAGGGCACCACTAGACGTTCGTCCCCCACCTACCCCGGCCCCGGCGGGCGGCCAACCGGCGCCGGCCCCCCAGAGGGGGAGGAGAAAGGGTTTAGTGGCCCAGGAGCTGGGCCAGCCGGTGCACGACCGGGAGCGCGGGGCCGTC
>DATGVT010000134.1:0-3645 GCA_035300005.1 Candidatus Acidiferrales bacterium | reverse complement strand
AATGATTTGCCCGTGATCGACGATGGCCAGACGGTCGCACAGGCGCTCAGCTTCGTCCATGTAGTGGGTAGTCAGCAGCACTGTGCCTCCGGCCTGCTGGAAGTTGCGAATGATGTCCCAGAGCTGGCGCCGGCTTTGGGGATCGAGGCCGGTAGTGGGCTCGTCCAGGATCAGCAGCTCGGGACGGTGCATGAGCGCCAGGAGGTTGGCCAGCTTCTGCTTGTTGCCGCTGCTGTACTCGCGGTAGCGCCGGGAGAGGTCCAGCTGCAGGCGCTCGCAGACCGACCGGACCCGCTCCGGGTCCACCCCACCACCCATGGCCCCCAGGTAGGCGATCACCTCGCGGCCGCGCAGCCCGCCGAAGTTGGGCAGCTCGCCGGGGACATAACCGACCAGCCGCTTGACCTCCACGGCCCGGGTCTGGCAGTCGAGCCCGAAGATCTCAGCTCGACCTCGGGTGGGCCGGATCAGCGCCATCAGGAGCCGGATCGTGGTCGTCTTGCCGGCGCCGTTGGGGCCCAGGTAGCCGAAGACCTCGCCGGCCGCGACCTCCAGGTCGAGGTCGAAGAGGCCGCGGTCGCGGCCGTAGTCCTTGCTCAGCCCCTGGGCCCGGATCGCAACCGACACTCTGAACGCCTCCTTCGCCGGGAAATACTGCACGTTGGGGAGACCTGACTGCGATAGAGACCAGTGGACTGTAACGACCGGAGCTGGAGCAGGCCGAAGGCTCGGAGACCGGCGTTCCCAGGCGACCGGTGCCAAGGCGCGGGTGGCGCAAGGAGGAGCCCACCTGTCGGTGGGTGACGACGCGCGCCGGGCCCCGGAACGCCGGCATCAGCGCCCGCAGGCGCCCGGCCGGCTTGGGCGCCGGATGCTCCAGATACGGTCGGTACGGGCCACTAGCCGCTGCCCCGGCTGTGGCGTCGAGCTGCCGGCCTCGGGCCTACGGGCGGGGCCGGGGTCGACGGCGTCGCCCGAGTGCGAGCTCGTCTATGGCGAGCTGATCGGCTTCGAGATGAGCCACCTGGCGCGGCTGGGCCGCTTCCACCAGCTGTCGGTGGACGCCTACGGGGCGCAGCACCCGGACGCCGCCGGCTCCGGGATCCGCCTCGCCTACTCGCTGGTGGGGCTGTACCTGGCTCTCGAGCGCGGCGCCGGCGGACTGCAGGTCCGGGAGGCGCACCAGCGGACCCGGGAGAGCGGGATCAGGCAGGCGCCCAGTAGGGCGGCGACCACCAGCGACGCCTGGGCTTCGGCATCCCTAGCACCCCCGGCAGGTGGCCGCCTGGATCAGGGAGTGGCACCGGGCCGCGGTGTGCCGAGAGGGGGAGTCGAACCCCCACCCCCTTGCGGGGAGCGGTTTTTGAGACCGCCGCGTCTGCCGATTCCGCCACCTCGGCGCGGCCAACCGACGATATCATTCGGCCGCCATGCGTCCTGGCCGTGCCCTTTCGCTCCTGTTGCTGCTGGGCGCCAACGCCTGCAGCGGCCCCTCCAGCGGCGCCCCAGCCAGCCCCTCGAGCGCCGCTTCCGGCTCCTCGCCGGCGACGCCCACGGCCCAGGCGGGCGTCAGTCCGAGCGGGCAACCGAGCTCGTCCCCCGTAACCCAGCTGCCTAACTTCGCCTGCAGCGACCAGAGCGGTGGCTCGACCGCGGCGCGGGCCTCGGTGACGGACGTGCGCGTGAGCGCCAACACGGGCTTCGACCGCTTCGTCGTCCAGTTCAAGGGCGGCGTCCCCGCCTACTCGGTCAGGCGCCAGGGCAACGCCAGCTTCGTCCTCAGCCCCAAGGGCGAGCAGGTCACCCTGGCCGGCGCAGCCGGGGTCCAGGTGGCCCTCCAGCAGACGACGGGGGCCGGCTCCTACGCGGGGTCCACCGACTTCAAGCCCAACTACTCTGTCCTCAAGGAGGCCCGCCAGCTGGAGGACTTCGAGGCCGTCGTGCAGTGGGGCCTGGGCCTGGCCAAGGCGGCCTGCCTGCGGGCGTTCTCGCTGTCCCAGCCCGACCGCCTGGTGATCGACCTCAGCACCGCCTGATGGCAGCGCCTCCCCCTCCCCCGCAACCGCCGGCGGCCCCGCCGGGCAGCGCCCCGCCCGTGGCGTACCAGGCGGCCCCGCCTGCCGCCGCGCCGCCGGCCAAGGGCAAGGGCTGCTTCGGCTGCGGATGCGGGGGCTGCCTGGTCGTGCTCCTGATCCTCGTGCTGCTCCTGGTGGGCGGTGGCTACTGGCTGTTCGTCGTCCAGGCCGAGGCCGGGGTGGCGTCGCCCGCCGGCCTGAACGTGATCGCACCGCCGGTCGATGTCGGCCGCAACGACGCCAACTACAGGACCGCCACCTCGGGCGAGACGCTGAACGCCGGCAGCTCCGTCCGCACCGGCGCCGCCGGCAAGGCGGCCATCGTCTTCCCGGACGGGACCGTGACCAGGCTCGCCAACAGCACCACCGTGACCATCACGCAGGCCCAGCTGGCGAAGGACGGGTCCCTGAAGGGCGCCCAGCTCGCCCAGAAGGTGGGCCGCACCCTGACCAGCATCGGGCACCTGGCCGGCGGGGCGGGCTTCGACGTCGGCGGGCACAACGTCGCCGCCTCCGTGAGGGGCACCAAGTTCGAGGTCCTGGTCCGCGCCGACAGCAGCAACCTGATCAAGGTCTTCGAGGGGAAGGTGCGCGTTCACGGCGGCAAGGGCGAGGTCACGGCCGGCGCCGGCCAGCAGGTGGCGGCGGCGGCGGACGGTACCGTGGCCCAGCCAGCCCCGATCGTCGCTGAGCCCGGCGACCCATTCGCAAACGCTGTCCAGTCGGAGGCGGCCGCCAGGGGCGGCAGTAACCGCGGTGGGACCGTCCAGACCAACGCCGGCAACACGCTGGCCACCGGCCAGAGCGCCACCGAGACCTACTTCTCGCCGGGCGGCAACCTGACCGCCGTCCTCACCTACGCCGGCAGCCTGATGCAGATCTCGGTGCGCGGCCCCGACGCCAAGATCGTGACCCAGAAAGGCCCGCCGCCGATCAGGATCGCGGTCGCCGGCGCCCCGCCCGGCCTCTACACGGCGACCGTGACCGGCGTCGACCTGCCGCCCGGCGGCGAGACCTACGCGCTCAGCTGGGCCACCGACGCTCCCTGCTACGTCCCCGACAAGCTGGACTCCGGCGGCTCGGTGCGGGAAAGCCTGAGCAACGCGCAGATCCAGCAGTCGCTGAGCCAGAGCGGCGTCTCCGGCGTCAGCCTGCAGGTGGTCGGGGTCTCGGACAACTCCGCCCGCATCACGTTTTCCGCCCGCCAGATCGGCCAGTCGGTCAGCTGGACGGTCGACTTTTACGCCTCCCCGCCCAACCTGGGGGCCGTGATCGTCAACGTGACCGTGAACGGCATCAACGTGACGGCGCAGGTCGTCTCCCAGCTCAGCTCCTCCTACGGCAAGTCGATCCAGGCCATCCCGGCCGACTTCATGGTCGACCGGGTCTACTCGTGCCTCGGCCCCGGCGGCGGCACCATGGTCGTCGAGGGGCATCACTAGATGTACTTCCCGAATAGGTTGTTGACGACAAGGGAGCCTTCCTGTTGGGTTGCGGTTGTCCAACCCAGCCCTGCAGGAGGCTCCCAATGGCACATCGTAGAGCGATGCTCACCCCGTTCGGACGTCTG
>DATGVT010000133.1:0-4004 GCA_035300005.1 Candidatus Acidiferrales bacterium | reverse complement strand
ACCAGCGGCGTGGCCAGCTCCTGCGGCACCTCGGCCACCAGGATCCCGCCCGGGCGCAGCATCCGGAAGGCCGTGCGTAGGGTGCCGACCGGGTCGGGCAGATGCTCGATCACATGGTTGGAGTGGACGACGTCCTGGGAGGCAGGCGGGATCGGCGCCGCCTCCAGCACGCAGTTGTGGATGGTCACCCCGTAGCGGCGGCGGCCCTCCTCGGCGGCCGCCACGGACGGCTCCACCCCGATTGCCTCCCAGCCCTGGTCTCGGGCATGGGCGACGAAATGGCCCATCGCGCAGCCCAGGTCGAGGAGCCGGCCCGTGGCCAGGCGGGACTCGATCTCCCGCAGGCGCAGCTTCAGCTGAGGAGCCACCTCGGTGTCGCCGCCGCGGATCCCCCACCTGGCCCGGAACTCCGCCCAGTAATCCTCCTCGTAAAGGCGGGCGAGCTCCTGCGGCGAGGGGACCGGCAGGACCTGCAAAGAGGCGCAGGACGTGCAGCGGAGGACGTCCCCCCCGGTCACCGGCCGCAGGCTGGCGGGTACAGCACCCATCGGGGCCAGCGGCCCTTCGCAGAGGCGGCACGCCTCGGCGACGGCCACGCCGCTCACGAAGCCAGCGCCGCCATGATCGGGCGCCGCGGCTCGGGCACGGCGTCGATGAAGACCCGGTGCCACATCTCCAGCATCAGCAGGTCCCAGAGCAGGTACATGTGGTCGTTGCTGCCCGACTCCAGGCCGGCCACCATGGAGCGCAGCGAGGGCGGCTGGAAGTAGCCGCGGCCGAGCGCCCGCTCCGAGAGCACGGTGTCGTGCAGGAGCTGGTTCAGACTGGAGCGCAGCCAGTGCCCGAGGGGGACGCCGAACCCCATCTTGGGGCGGTCCAGGACCTGGTCAGGCAGGATTCCGCGGAGCGCCGACTTGAGCAGGTACTTGCTCTCGCCCCCGCGGAACTTCAGATCCGCGGGCACCCGGGCCATGAACTCCATCAGCTGGTGGTCGAGGAAGGGCGAGCGCCCCTCCAGCGAGTGCGCCATGGTGGCGACGTCCATCTTCACGAGCAGGTCGTCGGGCAGGTAGGTGTTGATGTCCGCCTCCAGGAACGCGTCCAGCAGCGAGCGGTGCGCCTTGCCCCGCATCAGCTCCAGGGGCGGTGAGGGCTGGTCCAGGAGCCGCCTCAGGGCGGGTTCGCTGTAGAGCCACGGCTTGCGCGACGGGGGCAGGTGGCTGATGGTGCCGAAGTAGGCGTCGAAGACGTCGGTCGGCCGGTAGAGCACCAGCCGGCGGCCGCGGCCGAAGAGGCGGCTCACCGGACGGGCTGCCGTGTAGAGGCCCAGGCGCAGCACGGCCGGCAGCCGGAAGTAGGCCGCGAACTGCACCAGCCGGTAGCGGTCGTAGCCGGCGAAGCTCTCGTCCCCACCGTCGCCGTTGAGGACCACCGTCACGTGCGGCCGGGTGATGCGGGCGACGTGGAAGGAGGGGATGGCGGAGGAGTCGCCGAAGGGCTGGTCGTAGTGGTAGGCGACGTCCTCGACCAGGTCGGGCGCGGCCTGGGTGCTCACCTCCAGGGTGCGGTGGTTGGTGCCGAAGCGTTCGGCGACCAGGCGCGCGTAGCCCGATTCGTCGTAGGCGGCCTGGTCGAAGCCGATCGAGAAGGTGTTGAGCGGCCCGGGCAGGGCCTCGGAGGCGAAGGCGACCACCGCGCTGGAGTCGACTCCGCCGGAGAGGAAGGCGCCCAGCGGCACCTCGCTCTCCAGCCGGATCCGCACCGCCTCCCGGAGCAGGCGCAGCATCTCCTCGCGAATCTCCTCCTCCGGGGCGGCCAGCTTCTCCTCGAAGTCGAGCCGCCAGTAGCGGCGAACCTCGACCTGGCCGTCCCGCCAGCGGAGCCAGTGCCCGGGGGGGAGGCGCGAGATGTTCTTGAACGCCGTCATCGGCGAGGGGACGTACTGCAGGGTCAGGAAGTGGTCGACGGCCGCCAGGTCCACCTCGCGGGGCACCGCCGGGTGCTGCAGGATGGCCTTGATCTCGGAGCCGAACACCAGCCCGCCGTCCTGCAGCTGGTGGTAGTAGAGGGGCTTCTTGCCCACCCTGTCCCGGGCCAGGAAGAGGGTCCGCCGGGGCTGGTCCCAGATCGCCAGCGCGAACATCCCCCGGAGGTCGTCGAGGCAGCGCTCGACCTTCTCCTCCCAGAGGTGGAGGACCGTCTCCACGTCGGAGCGGGTCCGGAACCGGTGCCCGCGCTGGAGGAGCCCGGCCCGCAGCTGGTGGTGGTTGTAGACCTCTCCGTTGAGCATGATCGCCGCCGTCGAGTCCTCGTTCCAGATCGGCTGGTGGCCGCCGGCGACGTCGATGATGCTCAGCCGGCGAAAGGCGAACCCGAAGTCCGGCCGGCAGACCTCGATCGCCTCGTCCGGTCCCCGGTGGGCGATGGCGGCGCCCATGCGCTGCAGGACGGCCGGATCGGCCGCCGAGCCGACGACCCCGCCTATCCCGCACATGCCAACAGGCTAACGCGGACCGTCAGACGGTCCGCTGCTGGTGGATCCCCACCGGGCGCGTCCGCCCGACCACGTTCCGGGTGTCCAGCAGGCTGGGCGCGTACTGGAGGACGAGGGTCCAGTCGATGGCGTCGTGGTCGGTGACCACCACCACGCAGTCCTGGGTGGCCAGGAACTCGGCCGTCAGCGGCTGCGAGGTGAGCACGTGGTCACCCACGACCAGTCGGGGCACGTGGGGGTCGTGGTAGCTGACCGCGGCTCCCTCAGCGTCGAGCAATTCGACCAGCCGGAGCGCGGGCGCCTGCCGCAGGTCGGAGGTGTTGCGCTTGTAGGCGACCCCCAGCAGGGCGACCCGGGAGCCGTTCAGGGCCTTGCGCTCCTGGTTGAGCCGGTGGGCGACCTTGCCCACCACGTAGCCGGGCATGGCGGCGTTGATGCGGCCGGCCAGCTCGATGAACTCGGTGCTGATGCTCTTCTGCTTGGCCTTCCAGGCCAGGTAGAAGGGGTCGACCGGCACGCAGTGGCCGCCCATGCCCGGCCCGGGGTAGAAGGGCATGTAGCCGAAGGGCTTGGTCGAGCAGGCCGCGATCACCTCCCAGACGTCGATCCCGAAGCCCTCGCAGATCATGTGCAGCTCGTTGACGAGCGCGATGTTGACGATCCGGAAGATGTTCTCGAACAGCTTCGTGATCTCGGCCGTCTGGAGGCTGGAGACCGGCACCAGCTCCTGGACGAAGCCGGAGTAGAAAGCGATCGTGAGCTCCAGGCAGTGCTTGGTCAGGCCGGAGACCACCTTCGGGGTGTTGGCCAGCCGCCAGCTCGGGTTGCCGGGGTCGATCCGCTCCGGCGAGTAGCCGAAAAAGACGTCGGAGCCGGGCTGGAGGCCGCGCTCGCGGAAGGCGGGGATCACGACCTCCTCCGTCGTCCCCGGGTAGGTGGTGCTCTCCAGGATGATCAGGGCGCCGGGCTTGACCACCGCCGAGAGGCCGCTGACGGCGCTCCGGATGGCGGTCAGGTCGGGGACTCGGAACTCGTCGATCGGGGTGGGGACGGCGATCAGGGCGACGTCGGCGTCGGCCGCGTCGGCGTAGTCGGTGGTGGCCGCCAGGCGGCCGGCTCCGACCAGCTCCGCCACCTCCAGGGAGTCGACGTCTTCGATCCGGGAGCGGCCGGCCCGGACGGCGGCCACCCACTCGGGGTCGAGATCGATCCCGATCACGGTGTGGCCGGCCCGCGCCACGGCGGTGGCGATGGGGAGGCCCACGTAGCCCAGCCCGACGACGGCGACCCTAGCGCGCCGGCTTTCGAGTTTCTCGAGGAGCGTCCGCTTGTGGTTGGGAGGGGGCTTCGTCACTGAGGACCTCCGGCGTGAACTTGACCTCGGCAGTGTAGGGGTCGATCTTGAGCAGCCGCAACCAGCCCCCCACCAGCAGGACGGCGATCGGCACCGCCAGCCAGGCCTCGGTACCCGGATAGAGGACCGCCAGGTAGCCGATGGTGGAGGCGGTCC